>CALDUJ010000184.1 GCA_937923735.1 uncultured Flavobacteriaceae bacterium
GCTGCATTTTCATTTACTACTGACATAGCATTTTTTGTCTGATGATCTTCTGCTACATTTGGTGACGGAATAAATATTACTGGCTTCCCTACAATACATAACTCTGACACAGAACCCGCCCCTGCTCTTGAGATAATAACATCAGCAGCCGCATACGCTAAATCCATATTATTCAAAAAAGGATGAACTTGCACATGCTTTTCATGACCACAAATTTTATATGTTTCGTAATAGAGTTTGCCGCATTGCCAAATCACTTGGATCTTCTGCGTATTCAAAAAATCTAATTCCTTTTTTATTAATTGATTGATTCGCCTAGCCCCTTGACTACCTCCAATCACTAGCAGCGTTTTCTTCTTTGGGTCTAATTCGAAGAAACTCTGAGCCTCTTCTCTCTTGGAGCTTATTTTCAACAAATCTTGCCTAACAGGATTACCTGTTTTTACAATTTTCTCCTGAGGAAAAAAACGCTCTAATCCATCATATGCAACACATATCTTTTTTGCTTTTTTTGATAGCAATTTGTTAGTTATTCCTGGGTATGAATTTTGCTCTTGAATTAGACTTGGAATTCCTTTTGAAGACGCCACTTGCAGCAATGGTCCACTTGCAAAACCTCCAGTCCCTATAGCCACATCTGGTTTAAAACTTTTGACTATTTTTCTAGCTTTAAATAGACTACTAATCAACTTAAAAGGAAACATCAAGTTTTTTAATGTAAGCTTGCGTTGAACCCCAGATATCCACAACCCTTCAATACTATAACCAGCTTGAGGCACTTTTTCCATCTCCATTCTATCCTTTGCGCCGACAAACAAAAACTCAGCATTAGCATGCCTTGCTTTTAGCTCATTAGCAATGGCAATGGCCGGGTAAATATGACCTCCCGTGCCTCCGCCTGATAGTATGATTTTATATCTGTTAGATTTAAGAGTCACGATTTACGATTTACGATTACGCATCGTCTTAATAGACGCTACTATTATTGATAATAATTCATTTCCTTCTGCATGTAATCTTTTCATTTCCGAATGTTCTTTATCACTCACTTCCAAAAGCAATTCCAAGAAATACATACTCTCATCAGCTTCTTCCTCAACGATTTTTAGTTTATTAATAAAATCT
Organism: uncultured Flavobacteriaceae bacterium; assembly: GCA_937923735.1. GTDB lineage: Bacteria > Bacteroidota > Bacteroidia > Flavobacteriales > Flavobacteriaceae > JABABD01. The sequence goes on from CALDUJ010000184.1 coordinate 1,126, forward strand.
GCTGTCGATTTTGCACGACATGCGGCTCTGTAATTAGCTCCAACTGAACTTGAACAGCGAATTAGTTGATTACAAAATGCATTATATTCTCTAGAAACAGGAAACTTAGTGCACAGGTTCCAACAATCAGCAGCATATTTTTTAGTTCTATTTTTTAATTTTTGTTTCATTTACAAAATCGTAATTCTAAAATCGCATATCTTAAATTCAAATTGTTTCCGATAGAATTTCTAACGGATTATCTTCTTTATTTTCTTGTTCTTTTATCTCTTGTCGTTTAGCACTTACACTTAAAATTATTCCAATAGCTAGGCAAGTCATCCAAATGGATGTCCCTCCACTACTTATCAATGGCAAAGTCTGACCTGTTACGGGAAATAATTCTACTGCAACCGCCATATTTATGAGTGCTTGAAAAACGATTGGTAAACCCACACCTAGTGCTAACAATTTTCCAAAAAAGGAATCCGATTTTTGAGCCACTATAACTATCCTAAATAACAACCAGAGATATAATAGCATTAAAAACAAACCTCCAGCCAGTCCGTATTCTTCAATGATAATAGCGAAAATGAAATCTGAAGATGACTGTGGTAAAAAATTTTTCTGCGTGCTTTTACCTGGCCCAACTCCTGTCACTTTACCTGATGCTATAGCTATTTTTGCTTTTTCGATTTGGTAATTAGTTTCGGAATCTCCTCCATCAGCAAAGCTAGAAAGTCTACTCATCCAAGTGTCTATTCGATTTGGCATAGCATCTGGAAATGCCTTAGCAACAAGAACAAACATTACCAGTGCTGCTATTCCTGTCCCTACAATTACTGCTAAATACCTTACTGGGTAGCCTCCTAAAAAAGCCAACACCATAACCATACAAAAAATAATAGCAGTTGTAGAGAAATTAGCTGGCAGTATCAGTGCCAAAATAAGAAACACTGGTAACCAAAGCGGTAATAGGGTTTCCTTAAACGATACTTTTTTATCTTTAACTCTAGAGAGGTAGCGAGCTACATATACCATTAAAACAACTGATGCTAATGTTGATGTCTGGAAAGACATCCCTACAAATGGTATTTGAATCCATCGACTGGCATTAGCTCCTTCAATCGTAGTTCCTTGCAAAACTGTTACAACCAATAATACTAAAACCACTGGTATCATCACCATCGATAATCCCCTAAAGTACTTGTATGGAATCTTGTGTACACCGTACATAATTGCAAACCCCAAAAAAAGATGCATGAAGTGTTTTATAAAATAACTAAAGGTGTTTCCATTGCCACCAGTATATGCCAAATTACTAGCAGCACTATACACAGGTAAAAATGAGAATATTGCTAACAATGCAGCAATCGCCCAAATTAACCTATCACCTTTTATGTTACTAAATATCCCCATTGTCCTTCGGACATTTCCCCTGAGGGGAAAACTTTTAATTGTTTATATATCGTTTTTTATCATATCTGTTTCTTCCCTTTGGGAAGATTAAGATGGGATTATAACTTTCTTACCGCTTCTTTAAATTGACGCCCTCTGTCTTCGTAATTCTCAAATAAATCAAAACTTGCACATGCTGGAGATAACAATACATTATCGCCTGCTTCGGCTACTTTGTAAGCTATTTTAATAGCCTCACTCATAAACTGAGTTTCTATAATAACATCAACCATATTACCGAAAGTATCCATCAGTTTATGGTTGTTGACACCCAAGCAAATAATAGCTTTCACTTTTTCATTTACAAAAGGAAACAACTCTGTATAATCATTCCCTTTATCCTCACCTCCAACAATCCAAACTGTGGGTGCATCCATACTCTCCAGAGCAAAATAGGTTGCATTGACATTAGTCGCCTTAGAATCATTGATGTACTGAACTTTGTTAATCTTGAGCACATGTTCTAGACGATGTTCGACACCTTGGAAGTTTTCCATACATTCTCTTATTGTCGATTTCCTGATTCCCAAGAGACTCGCAATAGTAGATGCCGCCATGGCATTCTTAATATTGTGATTTCCTTGAAGTGCTAAATTTGCTGTTGGCATAATTATTTGGTTGTTATTAACTGTTATATAAATATTATTGTCTTTATAATACGCTCCGTTTTCAATGATTTTTGTTAATGAAAATGGCAATAATGTTGATTGAATTGAATACTCTTTTAACCACTTTAAAATAACTTCATCATCAGCATCATAAATGAAATAATCTTCCTTCGTTTGGTTCATTACAATTCTGAACTTTGAATTGATATAATTTTCAAACTTGTAGTCATATCTGTCCAAATGGTCAGGCGTTATATTTGTAATGACTGCTATGTGCGGTTTAAAATTTTCGATTCCATCTAATTGAAAACTACTAATCTCCAACACATAGTTCTCGTAATCTTCTTCTAAAATTTGCTTTGCAAAACTGTCGCCAATGTTTCCCGCAAGACCAACATCTAAACCATTCTTTAATGCATGATGTGTTAAAGTAGCCGTGGTTGTTTTTCCATTACTTCCAGTGATTCCAATTAGTATTGCATCAGTATATTTTGAAGCAAATTCAATTTCAGAAATAACAGGAATGCCTTTTTCAACTAATTGCTTCACCAAAGGCACTTTATCCGGAATTCCTGGGCTTTTCATTACCACATCAGCACTTAGAATTTTATCCTCTGAATGCTGTTGTTCTTCCCATTCAATCTCATTATGTATAAGAACGTCTTTATACTTTTTCTTTATTTTTCCTTTATCAGAAACAAATACGTCGAATCCTTTTTCTTTCCCTAACAATGCAGTTCCAACACCGCTTTCCCCTCCTCCAAGGATGACTAACCGTTTCATTTTATCTTATTTTCAGTGTTACAATTGAGAGAATTGCTAACAAGATTCCTATAATCCAGAATCTGGTAACAATTTTACTTTCATGATACCCTGACTTTTGATAATGATGATGAAGAGGCGACATTTTAAAAATGCGTCTTCCTTCTCCGTATTTTTTTCTTGTATACTTGAACCAACTCACTTGTAATACCACTGAAAGATTCTCAGCTAAAAAGATGCCGCACAACAATGGAATTAACCATTCCTTTCTTACTGCAATAGCAATAACAGCGATAATTCCGCCAATAGTCAAACTACCTGTATCGCCCATAAAAACTTGAGCCGGGTATGTGTTATACCATAAAAACCCTATTAGCGCTCCAACAAAAGCCGCGATATAAATTGTGATTTCTTCTACTGCAGGTATATACATTATATTTAGATATTCTGAGAAAATGATATTACCAGAAACCCAAGCAAAAATCCCCAGTGTAAGCACAACTATTGCAGAAGTACCTGCAGCTAACCCATCAATACCGTCTGTTAGATTGGCACCATTAGACACAGCAGTTATAATAAAAATTGCTACTAATATGAAAATTACCCAAGCATAAGGCTTTAAATCTGGACTAATCCAAGTAATCAAGTCTGCATAATCAAACTCATTGCCTTTAACAAATGGAATTGTTGTTTTAGTCGATTTTTCACTAGGCTTAAAAAGTTTAGCTGGCGAGATATTAGGGTTTTCAGCTAATAAAACTTGCTGCTCCGCTATTGGCAGTTTTTCCTTCATTGTCACATCTTGATGAAAAAATAAAGTAGCACCTACAATTATGCCAAGACCTACTTGACCTAAAACTTTAAATCGCCCTTTTAAACCTTCCTTATTATTTTTAAATTTTTTGATATAATCATCTAAAAAACCAATGACTCCCATCCACACTGTTGTAACGACCAGTAAAATGATATATATGTTTTCTAGTTTCGCCAATAACAACACTGGAATAAGCGTTGCCAGAATAATTATGATACCTCCCATTGTTGGTGTACCTGCCTTCTCTGCCTGACCTTCTAGACCTAAATCTCTTACAGTCTCACCAACTTGTTTTTTTTGTAAAAAACGAATAATGCGTTTACCATATATTGTTGAGATTAACAGTGACAAAATTATTGCGACAGCCGCTCTAAAAGTTAAAAAACCAAAAAGTGATGCTCCAGGAAACTGGTATTGCTGTTCTAAATATTCAAATAAGTAATACAACATAATTTATCCTTGT
>CALDUJ010000185.1 GCA_937923735.1 uncultured Flavobacteriaceae bacterium
TTCATCCCACAACCCAGCTTTTACCATCCATATTTTTCCAAAGTATTTTTCTTCAGAAGGTGTTCCGAAAAATTTCACAGTACCTTTTATTTTTCCAGATTGTATGAGCTCTTTTATCGCGATTGCTGCGCCAAGACTTCCTGCTCCAAACAAATTATGACCACAACCATGTCCCGCAGCACCTTCATTTAGAGGTGATTTAGTCGGTTGTGCTTTTTGCGAAATGCCTGGTAGAGCATCAAACTCGCCTAGAACACTTATTACTGGTCTTCCAGAACCATAGGAGGCCACAAATGCTGTTGGCATGCCAGCAACGCCACGCTCTACTTTAAAACCTTGTTTCTCCGCATAATCAGATAATAGTTTTGATGATTTGTCCTCCTCAAAAGCAGTTTCTGCCAATGCCCATATCTCGTCACTTATTTTAATAAGATTTTCGCGATGATTTTCAACGGACTTAATAATGGCATTCTTGGAATTACTCAATTTTTGAGCAGTTGTACTAAAAGATATCGCCGTACATAGCAAGAATAAGATACTATATTTTTTCATGGTTAGTGTGATTATGATTACCCTAAATATACAAAAAAGCCTTCCTGAAATAATCAAGAAGGCTTTTCAATTTTTTAAGACATTTTTTACATAGAATAGAAAAACTGTTCTTCAGTTATTTTTCCATTCTCGACAGTAAACGTTGCTAATTCCTCCATTTTTTGCCTTCCTCTATCTTTAAATGTCACATCAAAAGCCATTCTTACTGTAAAGTGATTGTCGGCAACTAAAGGCTCTGATACTTCGCTACTATGAAAATCCTCAACATTCATCATCCATTCTTCGTTTTTCTGAGCTACTGATTTAATACCTTGTGTTACCACCTGTCCTGGCCAATTTGGCATTTCTCGACTGACGATATTATCTGCATATAGTTCTTCAATGATTTGTTGCCCTTGTCCTTGGCGCATCCATTCGGTGTACTTGTTTGCTACGTCTTGTGTGTTCATTTTATTTTGGATTAAGTTGTTTCCCTTAAAAGTAAAGAAAAATTAAATATACTAGTCTTAATAAAATGTTATCCACTTAACTAACGGCCTCTTTGTATACTCTAAGGCAACGTTCTCGGGCAAACTTATGGTCTATCATTGGTTGCGGGTAAGTAAGTTCTTGAAAGTCAGGTACCCATTGTTTTATGTACTCTAATTCCTTATCGAATTTCTGAATTTGAGTGGTTGGATTGAATATTCTAAAATAAGGTGCCGCATCTACGCCAGAACCTGCAACCCATTGCCAATTACCAACGTTGCTTGACATATCGTAATCGTGGAGCTTCTCTGCGAAATATGCTTCACCCCATCGCCAATCTATCAGTAGATGTTTGCATAGAAAACTACCTACTAACATACGCACTCGGTTATGCATAAACCCTGTTTGGTTTAATTGTCGCATACCTGCATCTACGAGAGGATAGCCTGTTTTTCCTTCACACCATAATTTGAATTCTGCTTCATTATTGCGCCATTCTATGCGGTCGTATTTTGCTTTAAAACTATCTTTTGCTGTATTGGGGAAGTGCCATAGTATTTGCATAAAGAATTCCCGCCAGATTAATTCTTGCCAGAATATTTCATTCTTTTCTGCAACTGCTTTTTCCACCATTTTTCTGACACTAACGGTTCCAAAACGTAAATGTGGACCTAATCGCGAGGTAGCATCCTTAGCTGGAAAATTTCTCGTGGCTTCATAGGTTTGGATAAGTGACGGTGCTACAGTATATGGTGCAATTTCTTGGGTGGAGCGTTTAAAACCTATATCCCGTAAACTAAGGTTTGTTAGTTCCTTGTTTTTAACGAAGTTATTGGGATAACTACCTGTTTCATTGATAACTAATTTGATACTCTTGAATTGCTCTTTCCATAACTTCATGTAGGGTGTATAAACTACATATGGGTTGCCATCTTTTTTTACAACCTCGTTTTTTTCGAATATTACTTGGTCTTTGTATGTATGAAACCCAATGTTTTTTGCTGTCAAAAAAGCCTTAATATCACTATCGCGCTCTAGCGCATAGGGTTCATAATCATGGTTGGTATAGACGTCTTTTACATCGAAGTTATCTAAAAGCTTTTTGTAAACTTCCAATGGTTTGCCATAAAATATGGCTAGGCTAGTCTCAAATTGTTTTTGAAACTGTTTTCGTATGTTTTGAAGCGTATCGTAAATGAAAGTAACTCTAGCATCATCTTCGGGAAGTTTATTTAAAATTTCACTATCAAAAATGAAAATTGGTAAAATGTGGTGATTGGATTTAAGCGCATTCAATAAACCCACGTTGTCGTCTAAACGTAAATCTCTCCTAAACCAAAAAACAGATACAGTTTCCTTTGACACAGTTATGGGTTTAATATCTCTATTTTTTTGAGGATATCATCCGCTTGTGCATATTTTTTATCACTTTCTGAACGATTGATTTTTGATAATTCAAAAGCTTCTTTCATCAGTTTTTTATATTCTTTTTGAAGGATATCAACCTCGGATTTTTTCTTAAACAATCCAAACATAGCAATTTATTTTAAGTGTTTTGTAATTTTTGAACTTGTTGGTTTTGTGATAGAGTAGAAGACGTCTATCAATTTTCCATTAGGGTCTACTAAATACTTTTGAAAGTTCCATTTCACAAAGTTTGTCATCTTTCCATTGTATTCTTTTCTGGTAAGCCACTGATATAGTGGGTGCTGCTCAGAACCTTTAACGTTAATTTTTTCTGTCATGGTAAAAGATACTCCATAATTACGTTCGCAAAAAGCTGAAATAGAGTCTGCATCTCCAGGTTCCTGACCTCCGAACTGATTGCATGGTACGCCTATGATTTCTAGATGGT
>CALDUJ010000186.1 GCA_937923735.1 uncultured Flavobacteriaceae bacterium
CTGTCGTAAGTATATGTACTTGTGTAAGCAGCCGTTTCTGTATCATTTGTTTCTATAGTATTTTCAAAACCGTTATCACCAACAACACTAAAAGGTGCTACTGTGATGTCTGCTAGTTCTGTTGTAATTGTTCCTGCTTCGAAAGCATCTGAACAGCCGTCGTTGTCTGAGTCTAAGTCGAGATAGTTAGGAATGCCGTCACCGTCTGTATCAACTATTAATATAGAAAGTTGAATTTCGTCTATTCCAAAATCATTTCCTCCAGTTGTAACGGTGAGATTACGTAACGATAAATCTGCTGTTGTGCTAGAACCAGAATTCCAAGTAACTTGAAATTCTTCCCAAGTTCCTGCTCCTGTTGCAGTGAAAGGTCCACCAACATTTATATTGTTTATAAATACTTCAATTTGTGCATTTGCGCTAGCATTTTGATTAACTAAATAAAATGATAATCTATATTGCTGATTAGGTTCTACTTGCACTCCACCAATCGTTCCCCAAACTTCATCTCCGCTAGTATAAGTTCCACTCTCTGTATTATGAAATAAAAAATTACCACCTGAGCCTAGTGCATCACCTGCAATACCTGCTGCGCTAGTTACAAACTGTCCATTAGGGAACGTAGGTCCACCTTGTCCAGGCTGATAGATTGGCGCCGAACTATAGGCATTTTGCGCATCAAAATTCTCGTAATAATAAGACGCTCCAACTCCTGTAAAAGGTCCTGAATTTTCTACACTATCCAAAATACCATCATTATCATCGTCTAAATCTACACTATCAATAATGTTATCTCCATCGGTATCGGCAGGAGCTATAGGGGCTGCTAAGGCATACGTACCAGAAAAACCACTAATACTAGCCTCATAAACATAAGTGGTTGCACTTATTTCTGTAGCTATTCCTGAACTAATTAAAGTTTGTGTAACTGAAGTTGTTGCTGTAACTGGTGTTTCTCCGTTACCCGATTGTATTAACTCTAAACTAGCTAAAAAGGTATCGTTTTCTACTGCCTGGTTGTTAGAGGCTATTTTTAAACTTTCTAACTCAGCTTGCGATAGGAAAAAGCGTACTAGAGCATCGCCATTATCACCTGTATTGGTAAACTCCCATCTGCGGGTTAAAAATGCGTTATTGTTTGCAATTAGTTCTGCAGCATCAATAGTAGTTGTTACAGTTACGGTGCCTAAAACATCGGTTTCTGTATCATCTACACCATCTTGTATAGCTACTTGCGGTAATCTGCTTTCAAAAGCAGCCGTATTGCTACGGTCTCCGCCGTTCATTACGTATACATAGTTTTGCAAATTAGTCATTAAGTAATCTTCGGTATCGCCATCTGCGGCCAATGCTTTTCCTAATATGGATGGTATATTTAGGTCAGATTGCCCTAAGATTATCGTGCCTGGTTCGAAAAAACCTGGACAGTTAAAATACTCAAAATCGGCTACGGTAACTGTTACGCCTCCGGTTTCTACGGTTGTAAATTGTATAGCATCTACAGTTGTTCCGCCTTGTGCTGAAACAGGATGCGTAATTGGGCCTACGTTAGGCGTAGAAAACACAACTTCGTAAGGGCCTGTATCATTGTTACTAATGGTAAAAGGTAAAGCTGCTATATCTCCTAAGTTGTAATGTACTTCGCTTACATTAAATGCAAAGTCTGCCACTGTTGCGGTACCTGCAAAATCCCAAGTATTAGCGGCATTGTCTGCTAAAGCATTGGCATTAGCAGTAGTGCTGCTCTCTGGCAATCCTGTACTACCGGTATAAAAACTACCACCATTGGTACCATCTGGTTCATTGGTTCTAAATGCCCCCCCTGATGCGTTAATTCGAGTAACATTCATGTTACACACGTAAAGCACACCGCTTGGCCTAAAGAAATCGTGAAACAAAGAAGCATCACTAGATGCAATGTTTAGATATTCTTCTAGTGCTCCTATTCTTTCAATATTACCATTAGGTAAAAACGTTGTGGTTTCACCGGCGGCAAATGTTGCGGTTGTATTGGTAGGTAAACGTAATTTACCTACTGTAAAACTTGAATTAAAGATACTGTTGCCAGATCTTGATTCTAAGACTGGGAACGTAGAGTTTCCATTTATAGTAAGTCGGTTTTCGGCTATAACTTCGTTATATTCATGCCCATTACCGTTAAAAGTCAATAAACCAGCACCCGTTATCACAGAACCATCTGCCAATAACTGAGCAGTATCTGCAACTGTAAATATGGCGTGATTTACAAATTGAACATTTGAATTTTCAATATTAACAATTGCTGTATCTGAAACCGAGAAAGTGTCTCCTACGGTAATATTATTACCATTAGCATTAAGATTAGCTCCATTTCTAATTCTTAAGTCTGTCCCAGACCCACCATTAAAATTAGAGATTAAATTGTAGGTTCCATTTTCAAATACAATATTACCTGGTCTAGTCATTGTCATGTTATTAAAACCAATGTCGTACGTTTCGTTACCTATAAAACGAATTCCAGATAGGGTAGAACTGCTATTCGAGAAGTTTGCATTATCAGAAAAAGTAAAATTTCCGCTAATATCTAAATTAGAATAAATGGTCCACAAAAAGCTAATCCCAGTAGGTGCAGCATTTGGACCACTATCAACCACAGTAAAATCGTGTACTTCAATAGGTGTAAAACCACCATTGATACTTATATTAAAGTTAGAGCCATCTCCAGAAAGGTTATCAAACACTACATTATCTTCACTCTCTACGGGTATAACCGTTGTGCCACAAGTAAATGTTTCTCCTATGGTATCTGTTTGATTACGTGTCCAATGTCTACTATCTAAAAAATTGCCCGCATATATGAGTCCGTCTCCATCTGGATCGAGTGCAGCAGCATCTTCTCCTACTTCAATTGGTCGAGGTCTCCAATAATAGGTTTCTTCTACTCTTGGATCTGCAGCACCAGCACCACCTATTGTGATATTGGTATTACCGCCTAAATCTATACCAAATTGCGGTGTAAGGTCTATGGTATTTCCGCCATCTCCAATATAGTTTACACGATCAAAGGATGAGTAAGGAATTTGCATCCCTGCTGGTGGTATATTTAGTGTAACACGTTGAAATGTATGCGCGTCTTCACAAGCAGTTGGAGTCAATAAATTAGGAGTAATAAGATCTTCATTACCAAATCTGGTTGTTAAACTATTGTTGGACCCACCCCAAAATAAGGTATTTGTTACGCTCAAGTTGCCCCATATCCAAATATCGCCATCAATACGGGCAGTACCATCTATTGTTGCAGCATGAGGAAAAAACACTCTTGAAGGATTGGTTGCTGTTACATCTGGCCATGCGCTTGAAGGTCTACAATTTACAGCTGATGTTGTTAAAAAGTATATATGAGACGTTGGTTCGTTATAGGTTGTTCTTAAACTTCTAGCAGCTTCGCCACTACCATCTATATAAACCTCTGCATCTTCCATATTTAAATTAACACCAAGAAAACCACCCGTAGGAGATTTAGTTCTTAAATAGTGTGTGGTTGTTGGTGTGCCTGCAATATCATAGTCCATACCATGCATTCTTCCTATTTCTACCTCGTCAGACAGTTGTGTGTAAGACGAAACACCTCCACTACCATGGAAAAGCACATTAGGCATGTTACGGTTATCAGCACCACTTTGAAAATCAAAATACCCATCAGTATCAAGTACCGTTATGGTTTGGTCGTAGGATATGTTTTCTACCATATTGGCATCGAGTGTTAAGTCTCCACCCATTAATAAACTAAAGGTTCCTTGCCAGTCTATGCCTGTTTGGTCTAAACCTTGCCAAAGCATGTTATTACATTCTGCCTCTAAAATATCTATGGTTACAATTTGGTTATCGCCATTAAAAGAATTAGCATCAAAAAATACATTGTCTTGTACTCTTGGTGGACAATCTGTACTAGGGTCGAGTGCTGCGCCACCAGAAGATAGTGACCAGTTTGCAGTATCGCCCCAATTACCAGTATTACCTATCCAATATAAATCGCGAGAAGGATCAACAGGTGGTGCTGGAATATCCCAGCCATTGTTGTTACCACCATCAGCTCCATTAGTTACTAAAATAGCTGGTGTAGGCACCGCACCGTTTTCTGTTACATCTACATTTGTTACCTGAACATATTCCATATCTGGAACAGGTCTGCCTGCTGCAAAATTAAGATGCATATTAGAAAGACCAAATCGCTCTGGCTCATAACAAAGTGAAGGTGTAGCACCACCAGTAATATTTAGTACATCTAAATTTAAATCTGTAGTATTTGCTCCAACTAAAGTATAATCGAAAGGTACATTTATAGTTCCGACATTATATGTATCGTTGATTTCAAAAATAATAGCACCATCAGTCGTTGTTATTGAGCTAATGTTGCTAACGGTTGTCATCGCTCTTACACGAATACGATTTTCGTAATTTGGATTAGTAGTATTGTTACTATGGTTAATACTATTAATGGTAATGGTTTCACTAGCATTAGAGGTATGAGCAATATTTACTCTCATAGAGAGCGATGTTGTCATATTAATTTCTATAGCATCACCCGTAAAAGAAGCAAAGCTTCCTGTAGATTCAAATGATCTAAGTGTAAGGTTGTTTGCGAATCTGTCTTCAAAACCAGCTCTTACATTAAAAATGGTACCTGTGCCCAAAGCTACACTTGAGGTAGCACCTTCGCCATTTAAGAGAATTCTATTTACATCATAGGTATGGCTTGCAAAGTCGAGACTTCCTTCTGCGAGTGTAATTTCTCCTGTAGTTGTGACATCATCTTGAAAAGTCCATCCACCTCCTGCACGGTCAAATATTAAATTGAGCGTTAGGTTGTGTCCACCAAAATCTACAGTTTTACCTGTGGCTACAGCTTCAAATCTTATATTACCGGTTTTGTTAAAACTTAATACACCTGCTGATGGTGCAATATCCAAATTTTCTGAAATAGTTAAGTCTTGACCACCACTAAAGGTTACGGCAGTTGCTGCTCCATAATCTTCTATAAGAAAATCTCTTACGCCAATACCAATATCGAATGTAACGGTATAATTTTGTGCTGCCGGAAAACTTCCTGCAACAAAGTGTACGTTAGTACCTACAGAGGGGCCTGATAATGCTTGAGTAGCACCTGAACCATCTGGGTTTAGTGCCGTTGTAGACCAGTTAGAACCAACACTGAAGTTGTTGTTTGTTGCACCTGTCCACCATAAATCTGTTTGGGCAAAAGAAGTGGATGATAAAAACAAACTAACCAAAAATAAAATAATACTTAGTTTGTTACGCGTGCTTTGTTTGATGAATTCATCTGCACTTCGCAAGAGCGAAAAAGTAATGTAGGTTTTCATGATTTCTGGGTTAAGATTTGGAACTTAATTTAGGGTTAAGATTTTAAAAATATTTTAAGTTTGTGATATACAATATATTATAATTACGGTTTTCCCGTACTTTAAGTAAGGTTTTCCCGTACTTTTTGTTATATTTGGGACTATGTAGTTATAAGGTATAGCTATATAAAAATGTATTCTGAAAATAGATGCTAACAATAATCTCAGGTAATAGAGACTTGTAGTAAAAAAGATAAGATATGTTTTAAACATACAATGGTTAGTTATTATTAATAATTAATCATATTCTGTCCCTGCTTTTGTTCTGCTCGCCAAAGTTTTACAATTGCGGGGATTTTTGTCTTTTAACCGAAGTTTAATGCATTTCACCGACAAACATAAGTATAATTTTTTGATTTTCACAATTTTAACGTAATAAATATCCGACAAAAAGCTTTTTTTACCGTTTAAATACACTTTGTTTTGTCTAATTCTTGTTGTTGTAATCTAGTGTAAAGCCTTAAAATACAAGTATTTTTAGTGTGAAAAAGGGTTTTGTACATACTACTAGTAGTAATTTCTGCAATGCTTTAGGTAAAAATGATTTGTAATAAGGTTTAGGGGTGCTGTTAATTAAGTTATTGAAAATCAGTTAGATATTGTTTTACTGTAAAACTAGCAAGGAAATAACATAAATTTCTAATAATCAATTTATTAAAGCATTATTCTTCTTTTTGTATGTGAAAATAGTTGGTAGAATGCTCGCTTTTTACAGCTAAATACTTAAAATTAATGTAAGAATTTTATTAAAATAATTGCAAAAAAAGAGCCTTAACTAATGCTAAGGCTCACGGAAATTGATTAATAGCTGCAGGTTATTTTGCTCCTAACATAAGGAGTTCATTACAAACCACTTCCGTTGTATAACGTTTGTTGCCGTCTTTGTCATCCCAAGAACGTGTTGTTAGTTTTCCTTCGATGGCAACTTCTTTGCCTTTGGCTAAGTATTTTTCGACAATACCTGCGGTTTTCCCCCATGCTACGATATTATGCCATTGCGTATCTGTTACTTTTTCTCCCTGTGCGTTCTTGTAACTTTCGTTTGTTGCGATAGAGAATTTGGCAAGGGTCTTACCACTTTCTAGATTAATGATTTCTGGATCTTTTCCTAAATTACCAATCAACTGTACTTTGTTTTTTAAGGCGTTCATAATAATAAATTTTTAATGTTAAACAGTTAATACTATTGAACCACTTTGATTCAACACTGCAAAGATGAGATAGCCTCCAAATATTATTCGGTTGATAAGCGCTTAATTTCGTTTGTAAACATTTGTAGTCGTTTGTAAACGAATAATAAAATTGTTATATTGGCACCTAAAGCCAGTAAATATGAGAGTTTCACTTACATTTTTAGGATTATTCTTTTTGCTTTTTACAAGCTGCAAGGCACAAGAAAAAACTTCAAATACTTTGTCGTTTAAAGAAAACATGATGTCTCCTAATGCTAGTTTAAATCAGGTTTCATGGATTGAAGGCCATTGGAAAGGAGAAGCTTTTGGAGGCATAACAGAAGAAATTTGGAGTCCTCCATTAGGTGATTCAATGATGTTTGTATTTAAGTTGGTTTTGAATGGTACAGTGCAATTTTATGAGATTGGAGGAATTCGCCAAGTTGATGAAACATTGATTTTTCAGTTAAAACATTTTGGAAATGATTTTAGAGGCTGGGAAGAGAAAGATGAAACGGTGGACGCCAAGCTTGTTAAGATTGAAAATAATAGAGTGTATTTTGATGATTTTACTTTTGAAAAAATAAGCGATAGCGAAATGAATGTATATGTCGTTATTTCAGAAAAAGGAAAGGAAGAAGAAGTAAAATTCAATTATAAAAGACAAAAGTGAAAGTATACATTGAGACAAAAAGACTAATCTTGCGAGAGCTTCTAGATAGTGATATTAAAGGGATATTTGAGTTAGATTCGGACCCAGAAGTGCATAAATATCTTGGCAATAGTCCTATTAAAACCATAGATGAGGCTCAAAAGGCCATAGACTATATACGTATGCAATATAGCGAACGAGGTATAGGACGTTGGGCAGTTGTTAATAAGGTTACAGGTGAGTTTATGGGCTGGTCAGGTTTAAAACTAAATACCAAAGAGGAGTCCTATCATCCAAAGTATTTTAATTTTTACGATGTAGGATATCGTTTTATTAAACGCTTTTGGGGTCAAGGTTATGCTACCGAATCTGGTATAGCGGCAGTTAACTATGGCTTTAATACAATGAATCTCGAAGTTATAAATGCCATTACAGAATTAGGAAATATTGCATCTCATAAAGCTTTGCTAAAAATAGGACTCAACTTTCTTGAAGACTATAAGTTTAGTGCGGAAGGAAACGAATATCAATTGAGATGGTATGAAATAAAAAATCCAAGCTTATGAAAAAAGAATGTTTAGAATGTGGCGATAGTTTTAAAGGCAGAGTTGACAAGAAATTCTGTAGTGATGGCTGCCGTAACGCCTATAACAACAAGATAAACAAAGACAGTAAGAACCTAATCCGGAATACTAACAACAGACTACGGAAAAACTACCGCATCTTAGAGGCATTAAATCCTACACAAAAAACAAAAACGTCCAGGGCTAAATTAATAGAAAAAGGCTTCGATTTTAATTACTTTACAAGTATTTACACTACAAAAGCAGGAACAGTTTATTATTTTGTCTACGATCAAGGGTACTTGCCGTTAGAAGGAGACTACTTTGCTTTGGTAAAAAGAGAAAGTTAATTGTTGTTGTGTAGTAAATCTTTTTCCATGGCTAATTTTATAAGTCCAACGCTATTACGTGCGCCAAGTTTGCTCATAAGGTTCATACGATGCGTTTCTACTGTTTTTGGACTTATAAATAGTTTTAGCGCAGTTTCTTGAATAGTTAATTCTTGAGATATGCAGATTAACACTTCTTTTTCTCTTCGAGTAAGATTAGGCTTTAATCCGTTTGAAACTGTTTGCCCAATGGAGCGGTTTAGTAATTTTTTTTTAATATCTCTTTGTAAATACTGCTCGCCTTTTAAAACTGATTTAATGGCTTCTACTAATTCTTCTGAATTTGTGTTTTTTAGTAAATAACCAGATGCACCATTTTTTAATATACGTTTAACAAATGATGTTTCGTCATAATTGCTAAGAGCAATAATCTTTAAATTAGGATAGGATTTTATTAAAACCTTGCATAAATCTACGCCATTGGTATCTGGTAAATTTATATCTAATAAAAGCACATCAGGCAACTCTTTTTCTAAACCAAAAATGGTTTCTTTTGCGTCTGCATATTTGTTGATAATTAAAATATCCGGATAATTTTCTAGTAAAGAATCTATCCCATTCCTAATCATTTCATGATCGTCTGTTATGGCAATCTTAGTTATCATTTAGAGTATTTAAATTAATTTCTAAAGTATTGGATGTCCCATTAGTATTTGTAATCACTTCTAAATTAGCATTTAAATACTCAACACGAGATTTTATGTTTTCCAGACCGATACCTGTTTTCTTTTCAGATGAGTTTTTGTAGCCTTCGCCATTATCCTCCACGGTAATTAGTAATGTATTATTGCGGTTACTTATTTGTACATTAATCGCTTTGGCGTTAGCGTGTTTGGTAGCGTTGGTCACTAGTTCTTGTACAATTCTAAAAATATTGACTTCTACTTTTTTATTTAAATCGATTGAAGCTCCTATATGTTGGAAACTTATATCTGGTTGGTGCGTGTTGTTCATGTTTTCGCAATAGTTGCTAACCGCTTCAATTAAGTTAAAATCTTTAAGCGAAGGTGGCACCAAATTATGTGAAATTGCACGTACCTGTTGGCAGGAATTATCTATCATCGTTACGGCTTCATTAATCACTTCGTTATTCATTTTTAATAAGGATGATAACTTATACTTAATGGCGGACAAGTCTCCATTTACACCATCATGCAATTCTTTAGCAATACGCAAACGTTCTTTTTCTTCACCTGCAATAAGCGATTCTAGCGTGCGTACTTCTTGTTCTTTTTGTATGGTAATTAACTGTTGTTGTATACGTTTTTGGCGCTGCCTAAAAAACGACCACAATAATATGGAGGCGACTAATAGGGAAATTATAAGAATAGTCATTGTTTGAGTTTTAGCTTGGGATTTTTCTAGTGTAAGTTGTTGCTGTGCAATTTCTTTGTCTTTTTTTTCTGTTTCGTATTTGGCTTCAGTGTCATTTATAATAGCTCTATTTTCTTTTGAATAAATAGAATCTTTAATAGCAAGAAATTTTTCAAGTAATTTACTAGACTTCTCGACATTACCTAAATGGCCTTCTACCTCAGCCCAATTTTTATAAGCTATAACACCAATATCCATTCGTGGATTTTTTTCATAAAGTGCTTCCCATTTTTTATAATAATTAGCCGCTTTTTTATAGTTTTTTCTAGTTAGGTAATGACCAGCCAAAGACCCAATACTTTGCATGATTTTGCTTTCAACCCCAAGCTTTTCTGCATATTCTTTAGCATTTATTCTTGCTTTTTCTGATTTATCATACAGTTTCATTTTATCGTAAAGCCCGCCAAGCTTACTATAGGTTTCAAAATAACTGTCTGTTGCATTCGTTTTTTTACAAATCTCTAAAGATTTTTCCAATGCAATCTTTGCGTTATCTAACTGGTTAAGTTTTAAATGTTGGGCACCGATAGCCATTAATGAGGCATTCTCCATACGGATATTTTTACCAGTTTTTGAAACATCCAGAGCTTTATTAAAATACTCTAAGGCTTTGTTGTACATTTCTGATTGCGCGTAAAGAGCTCCCAAATTAAAAAGCGATGTACATTGATTAAAAGGATTGTCTTCAAGTAAATCTATAGATTTAATAACATACCCGACTTTCTTGTCAAAATTGCCACTACCCTCGTACGAATTAGCAAAATTTTGATATACAATTGCTTTTGTCTCATTATCCTTTGTTTCATCTAATACGCTTAATGCCTTATTTAAATATATTCTCGCAGAATCTGACTTAGATTTCATCAGATACTCGATTCCTTTATAATTATAGATTTGGGGAAGCAGGTAATTATTAGTTTTAAGAGAAAGTGCTAGTGCTCTATTTGTATATGAGCTAAAACTATCTTTACTAAAAGATGCATATTGTTGGGCAAGACTGTAATAGGCCTTTACTTTGGTTGAATCGTTTGGGCTTTTAGTTTCTAAGTGATTTTTTATTTGTTCGATTTGCTTATTCTGCGAAAACCCATTAAAGGCTATCAGGCAGATAAGAATAATAAGGAGTTTGGTTTTCAAAACAGCTGGTTTTTAGATTATTAAAGGTAGGTATTAATTTTCAAGGTTTACCAAATGCTCCTCAAGACGTTTAATCCTATTATTATAAGTTTTTTTTAAAACCCCAATTTCATGTGCTTGCTCTTTTATGGCATTAATTAGTATTGGGATGAGTTCAGTATAACTAATACCGAGTGTTTTGGTTGTATCGTTATTTACTGATACAATTTCCTTGATAATGGGTTGTACCTCTTGTGCAATTAATCCTAAAGATTTATGTGCTTGGTCTCTGTTTTTCCAGTTATACGTTTTGGGTTGCAGTTGTAGTACCTCTTTTAAACCATACGGTAAGATTTCAATATCTTTTTTAAGGCGTCTGTCTGAGCTATGTATTGTTGTGCTATTTTGTTTTATAATACCAGATTCGAGAACCTCAAAAACAACGGAATTATCTCCATTTATAATTTGAAATTGCCCAGTCTCATTGTTATCATTATCGAGACGTATTGAAACAGCATCATTGCTTTGTATAACAATATCGCTTGATGTAAATTGAGGGTCGGATGTAATAAAACCATTATCGGCAGACGAAGAATTTCCTCCTAATATTAAATCTGGCTCTGTACCTATTGTATTTTTTGCCATGGTTAAACCATCTACAGCTAAATCTCCATCTAGGATATTAAAGTCACCACTATTTTTAAACTCGAATAAAGGTGTGCCCCCGATGCCATTAAAAATCAGTTTGTTCTCACCACCAGATCCAATACCATTATATTCTAGACTCATACCAGAACTAACATCTGGATTCTCTGTTTCAGAAAAAAGTAATGTTGGTCTTTTTGAATCATCAGATTCTAATATAGCAACAATGGTTTGTGTATTTGGTATTCCGAAATGTTTGACGTGTAATTTAGCTAAAGGTTCTCTGTGTCCAATAGCAAGATTACCATGAAATCCTAGGATACGGCTATTAAACTCTCCATAAATTAAAGGAAAATTGGTGGAACCGTTGTGGATATATAATTTATCATCCCCTGTAGATTGTTGCCCAGCTCTATGTCCAATAAATACACAACCATTCCTATCCTCAATTATGTTAGTGGAGCCAGCATAAGTGCCTATAGCTACATTACGACTTCCTAAACGAGAATCTTTAAAAGCAAATGCACCTATGGCTACATTTTGACTGCCTTCCGTATTGTTAAACCCAGCAAGATTACCGAAGAAACTATTGTCTCCACCCAAAGTATTGCTAAATCCAGCATTACTACCAACTGCTGTATTATGATCTGCAGTTGTATTTTTTAATGCGCCAGCTCCAATGCCGACAACACCCTCGTAAGCACCCTGAGCACTTAAGCCAGCGTCTTTACCTAAAAAAAAGGAAAAACCATCATCAGACTTACCATCTTCTAAATCATCAATTTTAATACTTTCTGCCGAAACACTATTTGCGTGTAGGGCATAAGGCACAGATTTAAAGCTTGTTGAACCCATATAAATATAACTGCCATCTTGATTTATATCGATTTCCGTTGCCATTGAGTGGTTGTTATTACTCCAATTTATGGTAGAAAAATCGCCAGTTATAGCAGTGCCTTCGCCAATGTTTAAAATAATAAGCCCATTGGTGTCTGTTGTTACCGTATGTGTTTCTTCAAAAATACCTATAGGGCCTTCAAAAATGGTAAAGCGAACATCTATGGTTTTATTAACTATAATATTACCAACATCATCTTTGATTATAGCTTTATAATTAATGCCTTCTTGGGCATAAAAAGTGATTGATAAAAACAGAAGAACTAGGATAGCAATTTGTTTTTTTGTATTCATAATAATGATTTTTAGATTATGCAAATTGCTGATAATGAGCATATTTTTATTCAGGGAAATTCCTGAAATTTCAAACTCAGGGAATTCCCTGAGGTTTTTTAAAAGCAAAAAAAATCGCCATACAGGCGATTTAATAAGATTGTATAATATTATTCTTAAGATTTCTTACTGTCTTTTATTACAAAAAGATTAAGATTGTTTAAATCTAGCTCAGAAAAAGTGTTTAACCCCTTTAGTGTATTATTTATTAAATAGCCTATTAAAAGAAGTACCTCCAATACAATCAGCCAAAAAGTGTCTATGCCTTTTATAAGGTTAGCAATGGGTTCTGATATTAATGCAGACGTATTAATAAAGATTAGAACGGGTAATAAAATTGATGTTTTCATAATTATAAATTGATTAATAGCATGTGCAAGTTGCTGAAAATCAAATTAAAAAACATCAGGAAAAACCCTGAATTTTAAAAATAGGGGGATTTTCCCCATGAAAATAATACTACTAAATTTCAGGAAAAGATTACTCTATTACCACTTTTGCCCTTTAAGTTTCATGGCTGCTTTTAAGACATCCATTTGGCTTATTTGGCCAACGAGTTTGCCATTTTCGATTACTGGAAAACGCCGCCTTTTAGATTCAATAAATTTATTGGCAGCATCAAAGATGCTGATATGGCCATCGATGGTTTCGACATCTGTCGCCATATGGTTTTTTACGCGACTGTCACCTATTGGCATATTAAAATAGCGACTTTCGCTTATTTGTTTTATACAATCACCTTCCGATATCATCCCTACTAGTTCGTTGTTGTCATTAACGACAGGTGCTCCAGAAATTCTATTTTTTATTAAGGAAGCAATCACTTCTTCAATAGTATCTTCAGGTTTAAACGTGATGAGTTTTCGTGTCATATAACTAAATACTCGAATATGATCAGACTCTTGTTCTATATTTTTTCTGGCGCCCTGAAAACTCTTAATTCCCATAGTTAGTGTGTTTAGATTTTCTTAAAGTTACTAATTTTTAGTGATTTAAGTCCAAAGCATTTATTTAGTATTTTTATAAAACTATAACTAACTCACTTCTCATGCTAAGAAAACTAATTGCTATTATATTAATAATTATTGCTGTATACTGGAGTTTTTCTGCTTTAATGCCTAGTAAAATATCAACGCTTAATGCCGATAAAAACACCTTTTCTACCGAGAGAGCTTTGGTGCATTTAGCTGCTATTTCCCAAAAACCACATTATGTAGGAAGTCCAGAGCATGCAAAGGTTAGAGATTATATTGTAAAAGAACTTGAAGGACTTGGTCTAGAAACCCAGATACAAGAAGGCTACAGCATTAGTAAATGGGGCAATATGGCAAAACCTAAGAATATCTTGGCGCGTATTAAAGGAAGAGAGAAAGGCAAAGCCTTAATGCTATTGTCTCATTACGATAGTAGTCCACACAGTTCTTTAGGTGCCAGCGATGCAGGTTCTGGAGTCGTCACAATTCTTGAAGGCTTAAGAGCATACCTCTCTGAAGGGAAAACACCAAGAAACGACTTGATTATTTGTATTACAGACTCTGAAGAGCTTGGACTTAACGGCGCAGATTTATTTGTAAATCAGCATCCTTGGGCTAAAGAGGTAGGATTGGTTTTGAATTTTGAAGCACGAGGTAGTGGCGGGCCTAGTTATATGCTTATTGAAACTAATGGTGGTAACGCTAATATGATGAAAGAATTTGTAGAAGCTAACCCCAAATATCCAGTAGCAAATTCACTAGCATATAGTATATATAAAGAATTACCAAACGACACCGACCTGACAATTTTTAGACGTGATGGCGATATCGAAGGATTTAATTTTGCTTTTATAGATGACCATTATGATTATCATACGGCCAACGATTCGTATGAGCGATTGGACAGAAATACCCTAGAACATCAAGGGTCTTATCTTATACCTTTATTGCATCATTTTTCTGAAGCCAATTTAAATAATTTAAAGAGCGACAAGGATAGCATTTATGTAAATATGCCTGTTTTTGGAATGGTGACTTATCCTTATTCATGGATATTCCCCATTCTTATTGTTTGTACTCTACTCTTTTTAGTAATGGTGCTATATGGAATTAAAAAGAGAAAGTTAGATGCTTCTGAGGTAGGCAGAGGATTTATACCATTGTTAATATCACTTATAGGAGTGATTATAATAGGTTATGTACTATGGGAATTACTTAAAAGTATCTACCCAGAATATTCAGAGATGTTGCATGGGTTTACCTATAACGGTCATACATACATTGCTGCATTTGCTATGTTAGCATTAACCATCTGTTTCTGGGTGTATCATAAATTCCATAAACCAGGCAACGTGGCCAGTCTTTTAGTGGCGCCTTTAACTCTTTGGATATTAATCTCTGCGTTAACAGCATTCAAGTTAAAAGGTGCTAGCTTCTTTATTATCCCTGTAATTTTTGGACTTATAAGTCTTTATGTCTTGATGCGTCAAAAGAAACCGAGTTTGGTATTACTAGCATTATTGTCTTTCCCCTTACTTTTTGTCATATCACCTTTCATAAAAATGTTCCCGATAGGGTTGGGCTTCTTTATGGACATTGGTAGTATTGAAATTTCAATGAAAGTCATCTCCATGGTGTTTGTGGTATTAATCTTCGGATTATTACTTCCTGTGTTTGGATTCTTTAAGCACAAGAAACGCTGGTCTTATCTAACGCTTACGTTAGCTATTATCTTTTTGTTGAGCGCCCATTTTAATTCAGATTTTACAGAAAATAGCCCAAAACCAAACAGCTTGGTATATGCTTTTAACGCAGATGATAATACAGCTATTTGGGCGACCTATGATGATTTGTTGGACGATTGGACTAAGAATTTCTTGGGCGAAGATCCAGACATAGTTGATGCCTCTTCCAATACCTTTGGTAGCAAATATGGAACAGGTTACACCTATACAAAGCGTGCTCCTGTAAAGCAAAT
The DNA here is from genome assembly GCA_937923735.1 of uncultured Flavobacteriaceae bacterium. Taxonomy (GTDB): domain Bacteria; phylum Bacteroidota; class Bacteroidia; order Flavobacteriales; family Flavobacteriaceae; genus JABABD01. The sequence goes on from CALDUJ010000186.1 coordinate 15,493, forward strand.
ACAGCAACCATATGTAAATATCAAGAGAGATACTGTTATTGGCGATTTGCGCCATATAAATATGCACATATCACCACAGCGAAGAGTGAATCGAATGGAATTGTTTGCAGATAAGAGTGTTGTTTTCAAGGATTTCAACATAAACGGCGTAGATGTTTACAAAAAAAATGAAGAGGCTAATGCTTTTGAAAATAGATGGCGCAACAGGTTATTTAGTTTTTATGTATCTGATAGCGATTCATTAAACCTCACCTTTAGTGTACCTAAAGAACAAGAGACAAAATTCACTTTATATGAGGCATCTTTCGATTTATTGGACAACGTACAATTTACGGTTCCAGAAAGGCAAGACGGCATGATGCCAAAGCCATTTGTGTTAAATGATGCGGTTATGGTCAGGAAGACGATTATTGTGGATTAGTATAAATTCAATAAACTAGAAATCCAACCTGTAAGAATTTTCTTTAACAAAACTACGGTTTAACCGTAATTGCTTGATTGACAGAAAAGTTTTATTAAAAAATTTGTTTGTATCCATTTTTTTTTTTTTTAGATTTAGCCTGTTGAATGCAAAACTTTTGGTCATGTCTGGCGAAAATGGAGCAGGAGACACGTATATACAAATATCCGCGCGGTTTATTTTTAAAATGCTGAACTCGTTTCAGTACTTCCCAACAAAACCCTTAGCGTGTTAATAGCAAAATAACAAATCGAGACCTAGACAACCTCGTGTTTGTACCAGACATTCCAGACATAATTTTTATACCAGACAACCAGACAGTTAGTTAATTATTAACCACCGCAATAGTATGCGCTTTTGGCACAACTATTGGTTTTAAAATTTTAGAAATTATGAGAAAATTATTTTTATGTATGTCTTTTTTCGTTGCATTTAGTTTGATGAGTTTTGCCAATACCAATGAAATGGATGTTATAGTTGACAAAGATTTCAGCACCGAGATTACGGATGCAAACTACGAAATACAATATGAAATTGTAGAATATGCATACGATCATTGTACGATTACCGTCACCGTTACAAATTCAAGTGGTAGTTATTCAGCGACAGCAACAAATAATCAAGGCGATTGTGTTGCTGCCCAGGCTGCCGCTTCGAGAATGGCTCGTCTAATGGCTGAGTTTAATTAGTAACTTAATAAATTATAAAAACAAGCAAGTAAAATCTTGTAAAAGCCAGGGTTTTACTTGCTATAATATAAAAAAATGAAAATTCTCTTATTTTTATTGACATGTGTGTCTTTATATGCTCAAAATTCTGGTCGTGTAGAATATATGCATGTAACTAGAACTTCAATAGATTATAAAACTACAGCAGTATTCGAATTTAATAGTGAAGTTTCAAAATATAGAGTTCTTAAACATAATCAATCTCCAAAGGAAATAACCAGTACTTTTGAAGATAATAACTTGACTGTTTTTATGCCTGAATCTAAATTTAGGCCAGAATATTTTGTAGATATATCTTCTAACATGCTGTTAAGCTATAAGTATATGTTTAAAAAAAACAACTTGTTAAAGGAGGCGATCCCTAAGATTGATTGGAAAATTAAAGATGAGTTTAAACTTTTGAACACTATTAAATGCCAAAAGGCTATTGGCTATTTTAGAGGTAGAACATATAGCGTATGGTTTGCAAATGATATACCTGTGCCTTATGGGCCATGGAAATTACAAGGATTGCCAGGGGTTATTTTAGAAGCACAAGATGATAAGAGCGAAATATTTTTTAAAGCAACGAAAGTAACGCTACAAGACATGAATGATATAGAGCTTCCAGATATTAAAAAAGCAATATCTTTAAAAGAGTTTATAACGGTTGTTATACCAGAAAAAAATGAGGAATTAGCAGCGTTTATGAACTCAAAGCAAGCAGATAGAAATACTACTGTTTCAGCTTTTAAACCTAATCGGAATACATTTAAAGAGATTATATACGAATGGGAAGACGGGTATCCCAAACAAGATTAGCTTTAATTTAATTACATGACGTTTGCTGAAATTACCTAGACATTACAGATATACATTCTTTTTTATTTGTTCTATTATTCATAATTTCACTAATGCGCAAACCAATGTTGTTGGGCTCATTACAGATGTAAAAAATGAGCCAATTCCTTACACTAACATTGTATTAAAAGCATCAGATTCTTTAGCCTCAATTATTGCTTATACTTATGCTGAAAATAATGGTAAATACAATTTAGAAATTGACAAAACAGGTGATTTTAATTTGGTAATATCTTCATTAGGCTACGAACAAAAAATAATCCCAATACAAATTGATGGTATAACAAAAGAGGTCACTAAAAACGTGTCTTTAATTGAACGCACTTTTGAGTTGGACGAAATTATTATACAAAACGAGTTGCCTATTAAAGTTGGGAGAGACACTATTACATTCAATGTGCAAAAATTCATTAGAGGCAATGAGACAGTGATAGAGGATTTGCTTAAAAACTTACCAGGGGTTAATGTCGATGTTGATGGTAAAATAACTATTGGTAACCAAGAAATAGAGAAACTCATGGTGGATGGTGATGATCTTTTTGAAAAAGGTTACACGATTCTCTCCAAAAACTTACCAGTACATCCGGTTGAAACTGTAGAGATATTAAAAAATTACTCTAACAATAGGCTACTTAAAGAGATTGAAAGTAGTAATAAAGTTGCTGTTAATTTAAAACTTAAAGAAGGCGCTAAAAATATTTGGTTTGGTAATGTTACATTAGGTTATGATATAGAGTTTAATAGCCGTTACAATGTAAAAGGGAATTTAGCTAATTTTGGAAAGAAAAATAAATACTACTTTTTAACAAACCTTAATAATACAGGAGATGATGCAACCGGGGATATTAACCAGCTTATAAAACCCATTCGTTTTAATGAGCCTGGTAGCATTGGTGATGATCAACGTATATTCAACTTAAACAATTTGTCATCTTATGTTCCTAACTTTATGCCTGGAAGAACTAATTTTAATAATGCAGAATTAGTATCGTTAAATGCGATTTTTAATATTACTGATAAAATTAAGTTAAAAACACTGGCGTTTTTTAACAGCGATGAAAATGATTTTTTTAGAAATAGTACAGAAAACTTCAATAGTAATCAAACTAATTTCACGAATTCAGAAGATTTTGTTTTAAGGAAGCGTAAACAAACAGGTTTTGGAAAAATAGATTTAATTCATAATATATCTAAAACTAAATCACTAGAAATAACCACCAAATACAACAAGAGAAATCAAGATAGTCGCTCGGACTTAATCTTTAATAACATTTCTACTATCCAAGAATTAGGCACAGCAAATACTCTTTTTGACCAAAAAATCAGCTATACAAATAGATTTAAAGAGAAAAAAGTATTTATCTTAACGGGTCGATATATTAATGAGAAATCACCTCAAGCATATAATATTAACCAGTTTTTTTATCAAGATCTTTTTCCAGAAATAGATAACGCTGATAGTGTGTCTCAATTAAGTGAAAACAAATATAGATTTGCTGGTTTTGAAAGTCATCTTTTAGATAGGAAGAAAAATGGAAATCTATTTGAATTAAAGGTTGGGAATGAAATTAGAATAGATGATTTAAAATCAATATTTAGCGTTTATGATCAAAACATACTAATTGAACAACCTGAAGGATTTCAAAACAACTTGAAGTACACTACTAATGATTTTTACTTTAAGTGTAAGTATCTTCTGAAGATAAATGAATTTGGCTTTGAAGGGAATTTGGAGTTTCATCAATTATTCAATAAAATTCAATTTATCGATAATGATATAAATGAAGTTCCCTTTTTTATAAATCCTGGTTTTCGTATTAATTGGAAAATAAATAGCAAAAACGAGATAAACACTTCTCTAAGTTACAATGCAACGAATGCAGATGTGTTAAGTACAACAAATAATTTTTCGCTTACTGGATTTCGTTCCTTTTCTCAAGGAACAGGAAGTTTTAATCAACTCAGAGCTTCAAATTATTTTATTAATTATCGATTGGGAGATTGGGGCGATCGCTTTTTTGCAAGTGCAACTGTTAGTTATACTAAGAATAATGATTTTTTTTCTACCAATTCATTAATTAGTCAAGATTTTTCATTGTCTGAACAAATCATCATCAATGATTCAGAGTTTTTCAATTCATCTTCTAACATCGACTATTATTTTAAGCACATTAAATCTAATCTAAAATTAAATTTAGGCTATTCTAAGTCTAGGCTTAGTAATATTGTTAATGAATCAGATTTTAGAGAAGTTAATTCTTCCAATAATAATTATGGTTTAAAGTTACGTTCTGGATTTAAAGGCGTTTTTAATTATCATTTTGGGACTGAATGGACTTTCAATAAAATAGATGTTGGTGAATTTGGAAATTCATTTACAGATAATGTCAGTTTTTTAGATTTAACATTCGCGTTTAATGATAAGTTCAACTTTGATTTGAAAAGCGAACGTTATTATTTTGGAAACTTGCAATCCAATAATATATTTTATTTTTTGGATGTTAACGCAAGATACATGGTCAAGAAAAACAAAATGACTCTGTTTTTAGATGCAAGAAACCTATTTAACACTAGGCGCTTTCAAAATTTTTCTATAAGTGATATTAGCAGTTCTACAACAGAATACAGACTCTTACCCAGGTATGTTCTGTTAAAACTTGAATACCGGTTTTAATGCTTTTAAATTGATTTACCACTATTTTAAGATAAAATCGCTTCATTTTTTTTAGTTTTGGCGCACAAATAATTCTAAATAAAATGAAACGATTAATACTATTAGCGTTGTTGATTGGAGGCACTTCCGCTTTCTCGCAAACAAACACAGAACTACTTAAGCACTTTGAGGCCTACTACAAGCAGATGAGATTACAGGGCGATGTACAAGGTGCCATTAATGGATTAACACATTTGGATGTGTTGCAACCATCTCAAGCGAAGAAAGATACCTTGGCCTATTTGTACTTCTCCGAAGGTAAAAGCATGCAGGCCTTAAATGTTATTGGTATTGAAAAAAACGCAACAGATTCGGAGATAGCAGTTGAGGTAAAGGCTCTGGCCTTAAAAGCGGTTAATCAACCAAAACGTGCTTTAGAGCATTTTGAAGTTATGTTTTCCCGTAAACCAAATGTTTTATTGGCTTATGAGATGGCTGATTTAAAATTGCAAGTAAATGACCTGGCAGGAGCTAAAGCAAATATTGAATATGGCTTAGCAAATGCAAAAGATGAAATGCGCGCTTTTTACGAAACACAAACGCCATACCAAGTGCCAGCCAAGGCGGCACTGCTATACTTAAAGAGTATTGTTACCCTTAGTGAGGACCGAACAGCCAATCTGGATGCTGCTTTAGGGCTTCTGAATCAAGCACTACAAATTGAGCCAAATTTTAATATGGCTGCGGTAACCAAGAATGCATTATTAGCTGGAAAGAACACCAAAGAATAAGTAATTAGGATACAGTAATAAAAAAAGGTACGCGAATCGTCGCGTACCTTTTTTTATGTTGTTGCATTTAGCGTCATTAAAACTGTTCTTACCAGATTCTAACTCTTTTTTCTGGTGGTAAATACATGGCATCCCCATCTTTAATATCAAATGCCTCATAAAAAGCATCAATATTCTTTAAAGGCTGTGTAGCTCTGTAAATACCCGGAGAATGTGGGTCTGTCTTAATCTGAGTTCTTAAGGCATCTTCTCGCGTAAGGGTTCTCCAAACAGTAGCCCAAGACATAAAGAAACGTTGCTCTGCTGTAAAGCCATCAATGTCATCAGGTCTTCCTTCTTTCTTGAATAGTAGTTGAAGCCCATCGTAAGCTCCTAAAACACCACCAAGGTCACCAATGTTTTCTCCTAAGGTAAATTTACCGTTAATGTTTACACTGTCCAAGACTTCAATACTGCTATATTGTTCAGCTAGTGCATTTCCTCTTTTTTCAAACTCCGCTAAATCTTCGGGCGTCCACCAATTATTTAAGTTGCCATCACCATCAAAGCGTGATCCAGAATCGTCAAAAGCATGCGAGATTTCATGACCAATAACAGCACCAATACCACCATAATTAACAGCGTCGTCTGCGGTGTAATTATAAAAAGGTGGTTGCAGTATAGCAGCAGGGAACACGATTTCGTTATTTAATGGATTAAAATATGCATTCACTGTCTGAGGTGCCATACCCCATTCTTTTTTGTCAACGGGTTCGTTTATATCGGCCAGGTTCTTTTTAATTTGCCAATTTGCAACAGCTAACATGTTCTCCGCATAGCTATTACCCTCTTTTACGTCTAATGTAGAATAGTCTTCCCATTCGTCTGGATAACCTATTTTAACAGTAAATTTATCTAACTTTTCAATCGCTTTAGTTTTTGTGTCTTCACTCATCCAATCTAGGACTTCTATCCTGTTTTGAAAAGCCTTGATAACATTAGCAATCATTTTTTCGGCTTTTTCTTTAGCTTCAGGCGGGAATTTTGCATCTACATACAATTTGCCTACAGCTTCACCAACGCTACCATTTACAGTTCCAAGAGCGCGTTCTTCCGCAGGGCGTTGTTGTTTTGCACCATTTAATGTTTTAGCATAAAAATCCCAGTTTGCTTTTTCGATTTCTGTTGAGAGTGAACCAGCAGCTTGGTTTAAAGATGACCAACGCATTATGGTTTTGAGGTCTTCTAGAGGTGTGGTCGTCATCACTTTTTGGAGTTCAGCCATGTATTTTGGTTGCATGACCATGACCGTATCTAAAGCTTTTTCTACACCCATGTCAGCTAGGAATTTCTTCCAATTTATTGCTGATGTCATTTCCTGCAGTTGTTGCACAGATCTAGGATTGTTAAAGTTTCTTGCGTCACGACTTTGTACTTTATCCAATCTTGGTTCAGCCAACTTTGTCTCTAAGGCTAATATGGTTTCAGACGCTTTTTTGGCTTTCTCTTCATCATCGCCGAGATACCTTAGCATACGAACGATGTGGGTTTTATATTGCTCCCTGATTTCTTTGGATTTTTCATCTTGATCTAAATAGTAATCTCTATCAGGTAATCCTAATCCGCCTGGCACGATATAAGGTGCATTCATACTACTATCGTTAAGATCCGGAAAAACAGCTAAGCCTGTAAAGGGAGCTGAGACTGCTATTTCAGTTGCTAGAACCGTTTGAAGGTCGTTTAAGTTGTTGATGCCAGCAACGGCATTCATAGCAGGCATTAAAGGTGTAATACCAGCCTTGTTTCTGGCTACTGTATCGAGCTCAGACTCAAAAATTAAGAGACCTTTCTTTTGATCGGTGCCTTCCGAATAACCTAGTTCTTTGGCTGTTTTTAGAATTTCTAGAACGTCAGCTCTGGTTGATTTACGTAACACTCCAAAGCCTCCCCAACGTGTTTCGTCTTCAGGAATTGTGGTTGTCTTTGCCCAAGTTCCATTAACGTAATTGTAAAAATCGTCTTTCGGATTTACATCCGTGTCCATGTTTTCCAGAACAATACCTGGAATTTTCTCTGCAATATCTTGATTGCTGTCGTCTTTACATGAGGTTAGTCCCAATAAGACAAACGCACCCAGTAAAAAGGAAAATTTGTAATTGATTTTCATTTTCTTGATTTGTTTAGTGTGTAACAAGTTAATTATTAATTAGAAGACGAAGTTCACTTTTTGTTACAGATTAACAAAAAAATAATAAAAAAAGGAAATTAATCAGTCCTAACTAGAGATTAGACTTGGAAATATTTTGTGCCTCTTTTTCTAATTTCTTGTTCATTTGAAGATTTAAATTAGAACACGCTTGAAGAAATTCTTTTACAGCTTCTAACAACTCTTTTTTTGGAGTGTTAGTAATTTGGACAGCACTTTTTAGTTTATAGAACTTTGTTTCGAGAGCCGTAATCCTTGCGATTATCGATTGGCTTGAAACGTTTTCTGGAATCGTTGCTTTTAAATCCTTAATTAAGGCTTGCATTATTTTATTATCACCTTCAAAATAGGATAAGTCAGCACTCCTAATAGATGTAATTAGTGTTTCTAATTCTGAGTAGGTAGCCCAATTAACAACTGCTTTTTTTGTAGCACTATTTAACCCATAATCTAAATACCTAATACTCTCGACTTCTTTTTTAGTGACTCTTAAAACTTGTGATGCCTCCACTTCCTCCAATTCAGTAGATGTATTTTGTTTTGATGTTTCTTTTTCACAAGCTAAAAAAAGTAAAAGGCCTATAATAGCGGTAAATAGTTTCATGTATGTGTAACTCATTATTATACAAATATATTGCTATTAGCGTCTAAGTTAAACGATTGGTATTAAAAAAATAATTTTAACCCTGTAGCGTGTCGATTGCCATAAGAATCTTACTATTTTTGAGTTTTATTTGACGTAATCTCACATTTAATGAAATCTAAAATACTTATTATTGGTGCTTGCGGGCAAATAGGCTCCGAATTAACCTCAAAGCTTCGACAGTTGCATGGCATAGATAATGTAATTGCTAGTGATATTAATACCAGAAATTTGGATTTAGTAAATTCCGGTCCTTTTGAGATTATCGATGCTAAGAACTTTAATGCGGTAAAAGATTGTTGTAAAAATTACAATATAGATACGGTGTATCTTATGGCTGCTTTGTTAAGCGCCACAGGCGAAAAATATCCTATGGAAGCATGGGATTTAAATATGAATTCCTTATTTCATGTGCTAAACTTAGCAAAAGGAGGTACTATTAAAAAGGTGTTTTGGCCAAGTAGTATTGCTGTTTTTGGACCTACAACACCTAATAAAAACACACCGCAACACACCACCATGGAGCCAACTACTGTTTATGGGATTACGAAGCAAGTTGGAGAGAGGTGGTGCGAATATTATAACCAAAGATATGGTGTAGATGTGCGAAGTATACGCTATCCAGGAATTATAAGTTGGAAGACAATGCCAGGTGGAGGTACAACCGATTATGCGGTGGAAATCTATCACAAGGCGATAACAGAAAAAAAATACGAGTGTTTTCTTTCTAAAGAAACCGAATTGCCAATGATGTTTATGGAAGATGCCATTGATGCTACCGTTGGAATTATGGAATCCGACACAAAAAAAATTCAAATTAGATCGGCCTATAATTTAGCAGCCATCAGCTTCACTCCGGAACAAATAGCGAATTCCATAAAAAAGCATATTCCTGGTTTTCAAATAACTTACAAGCCAGATTTTAGACAAGCAATCGCAGACTCATGGCCAAAAAGTATAGATGATTCCGCAGCAAGAAAAGATTGGTCATGGAATCATAAGTATGATCTTGAGGCTATGACCAAGGAAATGATTCTTCAACTCAAGAAGAAATACAATTAAAGATTCCTTTGGTCGAAAATCAATTCAAAAAAATCTACGGCAATAAATTAATCGTAAATTTGTTATACCACCTAAATAGGTTAGATGCAGTTAAAGAAAATGGATGTTTTTTTCTTTATACAACATAGAAAAATAAAGCGTAGCTATAGTTACGGTTTCTTTTTACAGGGAAGCAGAAAGGGAAAAAGAACTTTTTATTGTTGTTTATAACCTGTTTAGGTGGTGTTAGACCCATAATACAGAGTACTATGCTTGACGATTTTTTGTTTAACCTGCAGTATGGCATTAATCATGTCCTTGATATAAATGCATACGACCACGTTTTATTTCTTATAGTACTTACTGTACCTTATATGTTCAAGGATTGGAAACGTGTTTTATTATTAGTGTCCGTTTTTACCTTAGGACATACGTTGTCTCTCGTGCTAGCGGCTTACGATATTGTTAGTGTAAATGGAAAACTCATAGAGTTTTTAATACCTGTTACTATACTAGTTGCAGCCTTATTTAATGTGTTTACATCTGGGAAAGGTGCTCAAAAAGAAAAAGTAGGTATTCTTTTTATTACGACGCTGTTCTTCGGACTAATTCACGGATTAGGATTTGCCAGAGAATTTAAAATGTTAGTAGGACAATCTGAAAATAAGTTAGCAACACTGTTAGAGTTTGCCTTAGGAATAGAGGTTGCACAAGTAATCATAGTATTTACGGTCTTGTTTTTAGGCTTTTTATGTCAAACAATATTCAGGTTCTCAAAGCGAGATTGGATTATGGTGATTTCGGCAATTGTCGTAGGTTTAGTGATTCCGATGTTGCTTAATAGCGAATTGTTGAATTAAAGATTGGTAAAACTTTAACTAACAAAGCCTTGTAAATAATAGTCTAACCCTATATATTCGTTCATCTCATTCATTCAAAAAGACAGAGGCAAAAAACTTTATGCCAAAACAAAAACAATTAAAATACGACAAAGCATATTTGCGGATTGCCAGCGAATGGGGGAAACTATCTTACTGTAAGCGAAAGCAAGTAGGAGCATTGATAGTTAAAGATAGAATGATTATTTCTGATGGTTACAATGGTACACCATCAGGATTTGAAAATTTTTGTGAAGATGAAGAAGGCTACACGAAATGGTATGTATTGCATGCCGAAGCCAATGCTATTTTAAAAGTAGCGTCATCTACACAATCTTGTAAAGGAGCTACCTTGTATATAACAATGTCGCCATGCAAAGAATGTAGCAAACTAATACATCAAGCAGGTATCGTAAGAGTAGTGTACAAGCAAGCATACAAAGACGATTCTGGTTTGCGTTTTTTAGAAAAAGCTGGAATCGATTTACAATTGATAGAAAACCCTAATGAAGACTGATAGAAAAGTACTTTTGCCATTAATCATCGGCGTCGCGTTGGCGGCAGGTGTTTATATTGGTGGTAAACTTGGTTTTTCTGATACTTCGGACAGGCTATTTACGTCTAATTCTAAAAAAGACAAACTCAATCGACTCATAGATTACATAGACTACGAATATGTAGATGAAATTAATACAGACAGTATAGTCGATGTTACAGTTAACGGTATTCTTGATAATCTAGACCCACATTCGGTGTATATTCCTGAAAGTGAAATGGAACGCGTTGCCGAAAATATGAAAGGTGATTTTGTCGGCATTGGTATAAATTTTTCTAGAGCAACAGATACAGTTACAGTCATCAGAGCCATAAAAAATGGACCAAGCGACAGAGTAGGAATAAAAGGAGGAGATCGTATATTATTTGCTGATGGCCAACCCATTTTTGGAAGAAATGTAAGCGATGATGACATCCTAAAAAGATTGAAAGGTGAAATCGATACCAAAGTGAATCTTAAAGTATACCGTAAAGGCGAACCAGAGTTGTTAGACTTTACCGTAGTTCGAGATAATGTTCCTATTCGTAGTGTGGACGCGTCTTATATGTTAACAGAAAGTGTAGGATATATAAAAATCAATCGTTTTGCAGAATCAACCTATAAAGAATTCAAAAAAGCCTTAGATAAATTACAAAATCAAGGTGCCACAGAGTTGGCTATAGATCTTCGTGATAATCCTGGTGGTTTCTTAGGTATAGCCGAACAAATTGTAGACGAATTTCTAGAAGACGACAAGCTCATTTTATTTACTAAAAACAAGAAAGGTCGTATCGAGAAAAGTTTTGCTACCAAAAGAGGTGATTTTGAAGAAGGACATGTTTACGTGTTGATTAATGAAAATTCAGCATCAGCTAGCGAAATAGTTGCAGGCGCTTTGCAAGACAACGATAAAGGTACTATTGTGGGTCGACGTTCCTATGGGAAAGGACTCGTACAACGCGAGATGTCATTAGGTGATGGCAGTGCTGTTCGGTTAACAGTTTCCAGATATTATACGCCTACGGGGCGTTCCATACAACGTTCTTACGATAAAGGGAATCGTGATTACTATGACGAATATTTTGACAGGTTAGATAGTGGAGAACTATTAGATCCAGAAAAAATTAAGGTTGATGATTCGCTAAAATTCAGAACACCCAACGGCAAAATAGTTTATGGCGGTGGCGGTATCATTCCGGACATATTTGTGCCAATAGACGTCGGTATGGAGAATGAAACGATTGGCGTAATGTTGCGTCGTGGGTTTTTCCGAAGTTTTGTGTTTCAGGAATTAGATCAGGATCGTAGTTACTATGAAGGTGTAACTTCAGAAGATTTTATAAAAAACTTTGAAGTAAGTGATGATATTGTGGTTCGTTTTCAGGATTTTATGAGGCAAGGCATTAACAGAAGAATAACTTTTGTAGCCTATAATGAAGAAGTGAAACTCTATATAAAGGCCACGCTTGGCGAGCAATTATTTGACCGCAATGTCTTTGAACAAATCATCGGCGAAAAAGACGTTATGATTGAGGAAGTGATTAAGTTGAGTAGAGGAGAATAATTTAAGAAACCTTATCATGCACCTTCGTGTGCTTCCCATTATTCCATAAGGTTAAAATATCGGTGGCAACATGAGCACCACTTCCAGACGCTATCGCAAATTGGCTTCTCCAACCTGCTAAAGTTCCAGCGACGTATAACCCATCATCTATTAAGTGATTTTCGTTCCTCAGCCAAATACGCTGTTTTTCCATATTAGCTCGAGGATGCCATTCAATATAAGCTTCAAGACCTTTAATGGTAATTAAGTTGGTGTACCCTACCGCAATAACGACAAGTTTACTCTCGTATAGACTTTTATTGGTTTCGATAACAAATCCGTCAATAGTTTTAGAAATTGAAAGTACTTTTTCGTTTTCTATTTGTACTATATGCGGGTATAAATCAGCGAGTTGTTTTTTACCTGACTCTAATATTGAAGCACCAGTTGTACCTGGAGTCAAGCCCAAAACATTATTAAACAATGCGTTTTGAAGGTGTGATGTCTTCTGGTGTGTTATAATGCCAATCTTTTTGTTCTTGGCAAATGGTTTATCCTTCGCAGAGCCAAGGACAAGCGCACAAGACATTCCTGCTGCTCCGCCACCGATTACCAGAGCATCATACATCATTTTTTCTTGTTTAAGCGATCTTTTATTTTTCTGGAAGCCATCAAAATATAAACTAAGGTTAGGGCGCATAGGGCTGCCATAATCATAATAAGAGCAATAATACTATCACCTTCAAAAGGATTGGAGGTATCTATTTTAGACGCACTAAATGCAATCGATGCAACTGCAAGAACAGTAAAAATAATAGTGAATATTTTCATCATTAAACTAATAAAGCCTTTATGTTTTGAGCAAATAACTTTACGGCAATTGCTAACAAAATTACACCAAAAACTTTACGTATAATATTAATGCCGTTTGGACCTAATATTTTTTCGATTCTAGAAGATGTTTTTAATACGATATAAATAAAAATCACATTTAATATTACAGCTATGATAATATTCTCTAAATGATACTCTGCTCTCAATGATAATAGTGTAGTTAAACTTCCTGGTCCAGCGATAAGAGGAAAAGCTAATGGGAATACCGAAGCTGTTATAGCGCCACCTTCATCATCTTTGTACAAGGTGATACCAAGAATCATTTCTAGAGCAATAAAGAATAAAATAAAAGCCCCTGCTACGGCAAAAGAATTGACATCAATCCCGATAAGCGACAAAAGACTCTGTCCTAGAAACAGAAAAATAATCATAATTACACCGGCAATTAAAGACGCTTTTTCACTCTGTATATGTCCAACCTTTTTGCGTAGGTCTATTATAATCGGAATGTTTCCAACAATATCAATCACAGCAAATAAGACCATGAATGCAGTAAATATTTCTTTAAAATTGAGTTCCATAATATTTGGATTTAAAATCAATAAAACCTTCACAATGCGAACATTGTGTTTCCATAATTTTTGTCATTCTCGCAAAAGCTGTCCCGAGACTTCGGGATAAAAAATTGAATGCTTTCAATTTTTGCCTCAAATGTCGACATTAATAACTGATTTTCAATATTAAATAATAGTAAAGTTTCTATACTTTTACGGCATGTTTCAATTAGGGAAAACCATCGTCTCTGAAGACATCATTGAAAAAGATTTTGTCTGTAATCTTTCAGCATGTAAAGGGGCTTGTTGTATTGATGGCGATGCTGGAGCGCCACTAGAGAAAGAAGAAGTCCAAATCTTAGAAGACATCTACCCAAAGGTTAAACCCTTTATGCGCAAAGCTGGTATTGAAGCCGTTGAAGCGCAAGGTACGAGTATTGTTACACAACTTGACGAATTAGAAACACCGCTCATTAATGGAGCGGATTGCGCTTATGTAAACTTTGATGATAGAGGTATCTCCCAATGTGCCATCGAAGAAGCCTACAACCAAGGTGAGGTGTCTTGGAAAAAACCTGTGTCTTGCCATTTATATCCTGTTCGTGTTAAAGATTATAGCGAATTCTCAGCTGTTAATTACCATAAATGGGAAATCTGTGATGATGCCTGCACTCTAGGAAAAGAATTGCAAGTTCCTGTTTACAAATTCGTAAAAGAAGCACTAATAAGAAAGTTTGGAGAAGATTGGTACATGGAGCTGGAGAAAGTAGCGTCAAAAATGTAAGGCTAATCTTCCCAATTTTTATCTTAACTTTAGTGTATGCGCTTGAAAATTATACTTTTAGGTTGTTTTTTGTATTCCACAATATTATGGTCTCAAAATCCTGATGCTATTATTCAGCAATTAGAGAAGCAAGCAGATTCAATTTATTTAAATCAAAATCAGTATTATTCCTCGAGTGAATTCAAAAAAGGAATTTCCATATACGACGATGCATTAAAACGCATCAATGACAAGCAAAATGAGCGTTATAAAAAGATTTTGGCAAAAAAGCTTGCTACAAAAGCTGCATATTATGAATATACTCATAATACTGATTCTGCAATAGTCTATTCAAAAAAGTCCATAACCCTTCAAGAACAGTTTAAACATCCAAATAAATTATTCTTAGGGCTTACTCATAAACGCTTATATCAGCAATGGTATACATTAAACGAGTACGATTCCACAATAGTTGCTGCAAGATTGGCCAAACAAATATTTGCGGATACGCTTGGTGATAACCATGAATTAATTGCAGAAGCAATCTTCAATATTGGTGGGGCATATGCCAGAAAAGGAGAAAGAGATAAAAACATAGAATACTATAAAAAAGCCATTGCAATGAATATTGCTGCTAATGGCGAATTCACACCAGAAGCCGCTTACCAAGAACATCATTTGGCACTTACATATGGTTTTATAGGTTTTTATAAAAAAGAATTAGAGAGCTATAAAAAAGTTGTAAGGCGTTGGGAAGCCATTCCGGACTATAAAGACATGAGTTATTTGAGTGTGGCGTATGGTGCATTATCTACCTGGTATTTGCAGCATGGCGATTTAAAAACAGCTGAGCAATATCTTTTAAAACAGGAAGCCTTAATTAAATCTCGAAAACAAGATTTAAAACATTGGTATAACGAAACCTTTAAGGGTCGTACTCAAACACGAATTTGGTATAATAAAGCAAATCTGGCGCTATACAAACAGGATACTCTAAACGCTATTGCATTTAACGATAAGGCATTAAACTTTATAGCGAACTTCGATAGAAACGACCCAAAAAATAATCCACATAATCTATCATACTCTAACAATTTCGTGGATTTACAGCATATGAAATCTTTGAGGCTCAAAGCAAACATGTTTAAAACAAGTCGTCCTGAACAAGCAAATGCAATCAACGAGAAGATTTTAAAATTAGAGCGAAAAGGAGAAGTTCCAACCGTAACATTACAAGAAAAACTCAATATCTTGGATTTTCATTTGGCGTCTAAAAACGTATCAAAGGCCAAAACCAAAATGACTCATTATTTAGCTCAAGCTAAAATAGCCAAAAGCGATTATGTGTTAATGCACTTGTATGCAAAGAAAGCAAAAATAGCACTTTTACAGGAATCTTATGAACAAATGGATGGCTTTTATAAAACTGTTTTTAATAAACTACAGCGAGATAGTTTGCAAGCCATTCCAATACAAAAGTTGAAGCCTAACGATTGTAAACCATACGGAGATGGTCGAATTGTAAATATGATTTTAGATGCTACCAAGAATTATTCCAAGGCATACGAGTCAACATCTAAAAGTGATTATTTAGGCAAAGCATATAATTTAAGTGTATTAGCATCCAGTATTTTTTCAGAAAACTATAGTTATTCACCATTTAATGATGCCAAGTATAATAAAGCAAATCAAATCAACGAACAGTTACTTAATATGGCATTATTATTTAAAGATAATCTTGCAGTTGATGAGGTGTTGCAGAGCATTGAGTTGAATGGGTCCAAATTAAGTTGGAAAAAATTCTTAGCTAGTAATCAACGTGAAAATCTTAACATCTCTGACTCTATTATAGAAAAGGAAAATGATCTGAAATCACAACTTCATTTTTATAAAAAACAATTGTTTGTAAATAATGAATCGGATCAAGATAAAGTAAAGCTTTTCAGAGAGAAATTATATGATGTTGAAACCGAAATAGAACGACTAGAAGAATGGTATCAAACTAATTACCCTGGTTATTTCAGTCAAACTCAAAAACCATTTGATGTAACAGAACTAAAACAAAAGTTAAGGAAGAAACAACAGGTTATTAAGTATGTGTTTGCAGAAGATAATGTGTATGCATTTTCAATAGCTAAAGACTCAATAAGTCTTCTCAAATTAGCTTCAAAAAAAGAAATACTTGATAAATTAAAACCATTTGTTAGGACACTTAATAAATTAAATTCAGATAATTATAAAACTTTAGCAAAAGAAGTTTACACACTTTTATTACCACCGCCTTTATTGAATACTGCTAAAAAACAAAGTCTAATCTTTGTCCAAGATGATGTTTTAAGTTATGTGCCAATGGAAGTTCTACTGGATGCTGAAGGGAAATACCTAATAGAGTCTCATGCGGTAAGTTATGCACCATCGCTATTACTTTGGAACGAACAATTAAAGGTCAAAAAATCCAAGCGCAATAAAATGGGCGTTTTTGTGCCATCCTATAAAAAACAAAAAGGGAACAACCCAAAGCGTGACGATGATTCAGATTTATTGGGAGCAAATACGGAGGCAATAACTATTAGTAAATTGTTTAACTCTGATGTTTTTTCTGGAAACGAAGTGAGCAAAGCACAATTTCTTAGTACAGCTAAAAACTATAACATACTGCATTTAGCAATGCATTCGGCCATTAATGAAACAGATGCAGAGTTTTCTAATTTGAGATTCTCATCAGATGATGATGGGAAACTATTTATATCTGAGCTTTATAATATGAATCTCAATGCAGATCTTGCTGTGCTGAGTGCTTGTAACACAGGCTCTGGTAGTTTAAAAAATGGAGAAGGACTCATAAATGTGTCGCGCGCCTTTACCTATGCTGGCGTACCAAGTACAGTAACTAGTCTCTGGAAAGTGCCAGATCAAGAAACATCGCAAATCATGATTTCCTTTTATAAATATTTAAAAGAAGGGAAAACAAAGAATAGCGCCTTACAACTTGCTAAACTTGAATATTTAGAGATTACCAAAGATGTTGAGTTAAGGCATCCATACTACTGGGCTGGATTCGTTATTTCGGGAGATATTGAACCTATTACTAATGGAAATAACATTTGGTTTTATGTTCTTGCATCAGGAGCTCTCATACTGTTCTTATTTAGAAAAAAGCTATTCCAGTTTTTTAGCTAATTTTTTAGCCTCTGACTTCTTGTATTCTGAGTTGGGGTTATCTATTAAATACTTCAATTGTCTTTTCGCTTCTTCAAAATTATCGACTTTGATATAAGCCATTGCCAAGTACCAATGGTGCTTTTCAGCAAGCGTATCAGTTTCCGAAACATTTCGCTTTAAAATGCGGATGGCTTCATCGGTATTACCTAATTCCAATAATGTGTTGGCTTTATAGAATTGAATTACCGCGTCATTATTTTCAACTAGCAAGTTGTTGAATCCTTTTAGGGCATTATCGTAATCCTTACTTTCATAAGCAATAAACGCATCTATTTTAGGATCTGTTGTATCGT
>CALDUJ010000187.1 GCA_937923735.1 uncultured Flavobacteriaceae bacterium
GTAGTATTTTACATTCATACGTTTCAAGAAAACCGTATGGTTGGCTAAACGTTTTTTGTAATCTTCCCAGTTGCGATTTTCTCTAGTAGACCACCCGAGTTCGGCATAGCCAATAGCTCTTGGGAAGGCTAGATATTGTAACTCTTCCAAATTAGTAATGGTTTCCGACCAAAGCGGCGCTTCTACTCCCATAATGTTTTTCATAGGGATGTCTTCGTAAGTTTCCGGCGTCCATATATAGGCTGTATCTACTGGAATTTCTCCAGCCCAGGTCAGTCCGTACTTGGAGTCTTTATCGTACTTCATATCCAGATAAGCTATCTTCGCTGGTGATAAAATAATCTTCATGCCTTTTTTTAGCGCTAAATGCACATTCTCCTTACTTGCCCAAAACTGTGAAATAGAATTAGAACTGACATCCGCAGTGGCAATTTCATCCCAACCAATCATTTTCTTACCATGTTTTTGAACAATCTTTTCAACCTTCTCCACAAAGTAGATATAATCATTCTTCTTCGTGACGTGGCTCTCATCGCCTCCAATGTGAAAATATGGTCCAGGTGTTATTGCTGAAATCTCACCAACAACATCATCTATAAACTTATAAACTTCCTCTTTTCTAGTATCGAATGTACTCATTCCAACACGAGTGCCCGTGTAAAGTTCGGGTGTTTTACCATTTCCGTTTAATTGAGGATAAGATACTGAGGCCGCATTAGTATGGCCAGGCATATCGATTTCGGGAATAATAGTGATATAGCGCTTTGCTGCATAATCTACTATTTCCTTGTAGTCCTCTTGGGTGTAAAACCCTCCTTCACCGCCACCTACTTCGGTACTTCCGCCAACTTCTGTCAATAATGGCCAAGACTTAATTTCAATACGCCAGCCTTGATCATCAGAAAGATGAAGGTGCAAATAATTGTATTTATAATAAGCGAGCAAGTCTATATGTTTCTTTACATCTTCAACACTAAAGAAGTGCCGAGCAACATCTAGCATGGCACCCCTATATTCAAATTGAGGACTATCATTTATTATCCCTGTCGGAATTGGCCAAGTTTTATAAGTGGTAATTGTATCATTACTTTTTTCAGGGATAATCTGTCTAATAGTCTGCAATCCTCTAAATAAACCTGAAGAATGACCAGCGTTTAGTATAAGAGAATCTTTGGTAATTTTTAACTCGTAAGCTTCTTCATGAGTTGTATCACTTGTTTTGTCAATATAAATTATTGTCCCGATTTGTGGTGTTTCTAAATCAGCTAAGGGGATGTCCAACCCTGTTTTAGATTCGATTTTATCAGACAAAAACTCACTTAAATCAATCAAGTCTTCAAAATCCTCAGAAACAGCTATTGTTGTGTGTTGATCCAAAGAAAACCCTTCACCTGTAGATATAATTTCAAGTGGTTTAGGGATAATACTCTCTAGAGATAAATTGGTTTTAGGAAAATTAAGAGTAGGGATCTTCTTTTCTTTATTGCATGTAATAAAAGCCAAAGCTATTGTGACTAAAAAGAATCTCTTGACTAACGTGTTCATGTTAAAATTTTAATTTTTATTTCTTTCCACCAACTACAATAACTATCTCTCCTTTTGGCGTCTTATTAGTATAATGCTCGAGTACTTCTTGAGCTGTTCCTCGAATGGTTTCTTCGTATAATTTAGTTAGTTCTCTAGACACAGAGACCGGTCTGTCTGTATCGAAATACTCTACAAAATTTGATAACGTTTTTAGCAGTTTATGGGGTGATTCATAAAAAATCATGGTCCTCGTTTCTTCCGCTAAAACCTTCAATCGTGTTTGACGTCCTTTCTTAACAGGAAGAAACCCTTCAAAAACAAATTTATCATTTGGCAAACCCGAGTTTACCAAGGCTGGCACAAAGGCTGTAGCACCCGGAAGACAATCGACTTCAATGTCATTTTCAATGCAAGCTCTCGTTAGTAAAAACCCTGGATCTGAAATGGCCGGTGTTCCAGCATCACTTATCAATGCAATGGAGTTTCCTGCTTTTAATTTCTGAATCAGCGTTTCAACTGTTTTATGCTCATTATGCATGTGATGGGATTGGGTTCTGGTCGAAATCTCAAAATGTTTTAGTAGCTTTCCAGATGTGCGAGTATCCTCAGCTAGAATCAAGTCTACATTTTTCAAGACGTCAATCGCCCTAAAGGTCATGTCGCTTAAATTACCAATGGGTGTGGGTACGATGTAGAGTTTACTCAATATTTATATGTATTGAAATAGCGTTAATCGAACTTCGCTTCAACAATCTCCATAAAGCGGTCTGCGTATTCTTCTTTACCTAACCAGAAATTATAATCTGGCTTTACCTTGGCTTTTATCATATGTTCAGCTTCATCAAAAGTAGATGCCGTGTTTAAAAGTGAAATCACGCGATCATAATCTTCTGCATTACCATCGAACAAATGTTTTATAAATGCAATTTTATCATTTAAGCCAATTTTAAAACCAGCTTTAAGTTTATCATTCAGAGATTTTTTGACGTCTTTCTTTTGCCCATTTGGTTTTTCTTCTATGGGGTCGAACACAGGCATGTTCTTGAAATCTGCTGTAATTTCTTCAAAGTCATTTTTGTGTTGTAGTTTTTGAGGAATTGCTTCTTCAAAAATCTTATCAACCACTTGGGCCTCAGGAGGCATTTGAGCTACCATGTCTTTTATTTTTTCCATGACAGGCTCCATTATTCCATCATCTTCAACATCATCTAAATTAATATAGATTTTGTCCTCTACCTCAATATTATCACTAACCTTATTATTAAATGCTGTATCAAGCATATCAAAAAAAGAGGAGTCATTTCCTATTGTTGGCAAATCGTCTTCGAAGTTCTCATGAGCAAATTTCAGAACGCTTAATCTTTCGTATAATTCTCTCACTTCATAATGCATCTTTATAACATCCTCTTTCCCCTTAAGCTTTAAGATGCGATGTGCTATGCTCATTAATTCAGATTCCAACTTCTTTTTCATCTGTAGTTTTTTAATTTGTTTTTATCGTCAGATGTAATTCGCAAATATCATTTCCATATCATTGAGGAATTGTTAGAGCTCATTTCATAACTTTAAAATTTCTCGGTAGTTTGGTTTTTGATTTTTAATAAATTTACACCACCTTTATACAAAACGAAGATTGCCCTCGTTTTAGTGTTAAAATTACAAAATGTTTCTCGAAAATACGGTAAATCATAAAGAACAATTCGGTTGGATAGAAGTTATCTGTGGGTCTATGTTTTCTGGAAAAACCGAGGAATTAATTAGGCGCTTAAAACGTGCTCAATTTGCAAGACAAAAGGTGGAAATCTTCAAACCAGCAATTGACAGACGCTATGATGATGAAATGGTAGTGTCTCATGATAGTAATGAGATTCGTTCTACACCTGTTCCAGCTGCTGCAAATATTCCAATTTTGGCTGATGGTGTTGATGTCGTAGGTATTGATGAAGCTCAGTTCTTTGATGATGAAATCGTGAGAGTTTGTAACGACTTAGCCAATAAAGGGGTTCGCGTTATTGTTGCAGGTCTTGATATGGATTTTAAAGGCAATCCTTTTGGGCCAATGCCAAGTTTAATGGCTACAGCAGAATATGTAACCAAAGTTCATGCGGTCTGTACTAGAACTGGTAATTTAGCTCAATACAGTTACCGAAAAGCAAAAAGTGATGACCTTGTGTTACTAGGTGAAGTTGAAGAATACGAACCCTTAAGTAGAGCCGCTTTTTACAAAGCTATGTTACGCGATAAAGTTCGTAATATGAAAGTAAACGACGCGCAAGAAGTTTCTTCTAAACCAAAAAATAGTAATGCCTAAAGCTAATGAAACAGTCTTAGAGATTGACCTTAAGGCATTCAAGCACAACTTTGAATACCTTAAAACTAAGGTTGATGCTTCCGTGAAAAGCCTAGCAGTGGTAAAAGCCTTTGCTTATGGAAGCGATGCGATAGAAGTTGCAAAATATCTTGAAGAATTAAATGTTGATTATTTAGCAGTTGCTTATGCTCAAGAAGGTATAGCTCTCAGAGATGCTGGTATAAAGTCCCCAATACTTGTCTTGCATCCTCAGCCTACAAATTTTAAACTTATTGTTGAACGCTGTTTAGAGCCTAGCCTTTATAGCCCTAGGATATTGAAATCATTTGTTGAGGTTGCTGAAAAAGAAAATCAAAAAGAGTATCCTATCCATATAAAATTTAACACTGGATTAAATCGTTTGGGGTTTTGGGAAAGTGATGTAGATCATATCATAAAACATTTAAACAAAACAACGTCAATAAAAGTAAAGTCAATATTTTCTCATTTAGCTGCAAGTGAGGACTTAAATGAAAGAGAATTTACTTTAAATCAAATACAAAGTTTTAAGAAAATTTCAGAAGAATTAATAAGTAGATTAGGATATCAACCTTTTCGCCATATGACTAACACTTCTGGAATCTTAAATTATCCTGAGGCGCATTTTGACATGGTTAGAACAGGAATCGGGCTTTACGGATTTGGTAATTCGGTGAAAGAAAATAAACACCTCAAACCTATAGCAACTTTAAAGTCAGTTATCTCTCAAATCCATATGATTGAAAAGGGAGAGAGCGTAGGCTATAATAGAGCTTATAAATCTTTAGGTTTTGAAAAGACGGCTACTATTCCAATTGGTCATGCAGATGGTATTAATAGAGCTTACGGAAATGGCAATGGACATATTTTCGTTAACGGCAAAAAAGCACCCATTATTGGCAATGTCTGCATGGATATGATAATGGTAAATATCACCAATATTGATTGTAAAGAAGGTGATGAAGTGATTGTGTTTGGTAAAGAACACACAGCAGAAACCCTTGCCGAAAATATAGGAACAATCTCCTATGAAATACTCACAGCGGTATCTCAACGTGTGAAACGTGTGTTTCGTCGATAAAATTTATTCACTATGGAAAAGATTCCTTTGAAGTGTTAAAATTTTAACTAAATTCACGTTATAATTAACTAATAAAATTAAACATCATGTTAAAAGAGTTTAAAGATTTTATAATGACGGGTAACGTCGTTGAATTTGCAGTGGCAGTTATTATGGCTGGTGCCATTGGAGCAGTGGTTACTGGGTTTGTAAACAATATTGTTATGCCTTTTGTTGGGCACTTCTCAGGAGGAATGGATTTTGCTGATAAGAAATATGTTCTTGATGAAGCAATCGTTGATGCTACAGGGGCAGTCACAACTCCAGAAAATGCTATTATGTGGGGTTCTTGGATTAATACAATCATCAATTTATTAATTGTTGGATTAGTTATGTTTATGATTGTTAAAGCATATAACAAAATGAAGAAGCCAGCAGAAGATGCTCCAGCTGGGCCAACTGATAACGAGCTATTAATGGAAATTAGAGATGCTCTTAAAAAATAGTTAGATTTAGCTTACCGCTACACTACATATTTTTAACCAAACCCAGGCAGAAATTGTCTGGGTTTTCTTTTTCCTAATTGTTCTTTTTTTAAAAAGAGGTGGTTAATTTTATTAAAACCTTAGTTACAATAGTTAATTTTTAATAAATGTTGACATCATTACTAAACTAAATCGACTAAGTTTGCAGTTAAATTTTTTATTATGAGAGTAGCAGTTGTAGGTGTTACAGGTATGGTAGGTCAAGTTATGTTAAAAGTACTTGAAGAACGAAACTTACCAATTACAGAATTAATTCCAGTTGCTTCAGCAAGGAGTATTGGTAAAGAGATAAATTATAAATCCAAATCTTATAAGGTTATTGGCTTAGAAGATGCTGTTGCATCTAGACCAGATATTGCCTTATTTTCAGCTGGAGGAGGTACGTCTTTAGAATGGGCTCCTAAATTTGCTGAAGTTGGTACTACGGTAATTGACAATTCTTCAGCATGGCGAATGGATTTAGATAAAAAATTAGTAGTGCCGGAAATCAATGCTAGTGAACTCTCCAAAACTGATAAAATTATCGCCAACCCAAACTGTTCTACTATTCAGTTGGTAATGGCATTAGCACCATTGCATAAAGCCTATAAAATAAAAAGGCTGGTTATTTCTACATATCAATCCGTCTCTGGAACAGGTGTTAAAGCTGTTCAACAATTAGAAAATGAAATTGCAGGTGTGAAAGGTGAAATGGCCTATCCTTATCCTATTCATAAAAATGCTTTACCTCATTGCGATGTATTTGAAGAAAACGGATACACGAAAGAAGAAATGAAACTCGTAAGAGAAACTCAGAAGATATTAAACGATAAAACAATCGCTGTTACAGCAACAGCTGTTAGGATTCCTACTGCTGGTGGTCATAGCGAATCAGTAAATATTGAATTTAGAGAGGATTTTGATTTGTCTAGAGTGCGTTCTATCCTAAATGATACAGATGGCGTTGTACTACAAGACAATACAGATGTAAATACGTACCCAATGCCAATATACGCTCATGGTAAAGATGATGTATTTGTTGGTAGAATTCGTCGTGATGGGTCTCAACCAAACACATTGAATATGTGGATAGTAAGCGATAACCTTCGTAAGGGCGCTGCTACCAATGCCGTTCAGATAGCTGAATATTTACTCGAAAACGAACTTGTTTAGAGAAAGACTTAAAAAACTGTTAAAAAGCCCTAATTCATAAGAGTTAGGGCTTCTTTTTAGAGTAAATTTGAGACACAACTAAAAAATCATACATGAAACATTTAGCAATCTGTCTTTTAGCATTGGTTTTCTTTGCCGCTTGTAAAAATGACAGTACACCAATTAAAGAAAGAAATATCGCTGTGAATTATCCTGAAACCCAAAAAGCTGACTCAGTAGACACCTATTTCGGAACAGAAGTAAAAGACCCTTACAGGTGGTTGGAAGACGATAGAAGTGAAGAAACTGAAACATGGGTTAAAACCCAAAATGAAACTACTTATGGGTACTTAGACAATATTCCTTATCGTGAAGAACTGAAAGAGCGTTTAACCAAGCTTTGGAATTACGAAAAAGTGGGATCTCCATTCAAGGAAGGCGATTACACCTATTTTTATAAAAATAATGGGTTGCAAAATCAATATGTGATTTACCGTTATAAAACTGGTGAAGACCCAAGCACCGCAGAAGTATTTCTGGATCCAAACACATTCAAAGAAGATGGCACTATATCATTAGGAGGTGCTAGTTTTTCTGACGATGGCAAAACCTTAGCGTATTCGATTTCTGAAGGTGGAAGCGATTGGAGAAAAATTTTGGTTATGAATACTGAAACCAAGGAAATCATCGAAGATACTTTAATCGACATTAAATTTAGCGGTATGTCTTGGTACAAAAATGAAGGCTTCTATTATTCTAGCTACGATAAACCAAAAGGAAGCGAATTGTCAGCTAAAACAGATCAGCATAAAGTATACTACCATAAATTAGGGACGGCTCAAAAAGATGATAAGCTTATTTTTGGTGGTATCCCTTCAGAGAAACATAGGTATATCGGAGCTTATACTTCAGAAGATAATAATTACCTATTTATTTCTGCAAGAATTTCCACTTCGGGGAACAAATTGTTCATAAAGGATTTAACTAAACCTAATAGTGAACTAGTTACCATTTTAGACCATACAGATTCCGACACATATCTCATTGATAACCGAGGCAGCAAATTATATTTAGTAACAAATCTAGATGCTCCCAACCAAAAGATAGTAACGGTAGATGCCTCTAATCCTACTCCAGAAAATTGGGTAGACTTTATTCCAGAAACAGAGTACGTTTTAAGCCCATCAACAGGTGGTGGCTATTTCTTTACAGAATATATGGTGGATGCCGTTTCTAAAGTGAAGCAATATGATTACGATGGTAAATTTATCAGAGACATAGAGCTTCCAGGTGTTGGAAATGCAGGCGGTTTTGGTGGCAAAAAAGAAGAAAAAACGGATTACTACTCTTTCACCAATTATAATACACCAGGAAGCATATATAAATACAATGTAGATACTGGAAAATCTGAATTATACTGGAAACCATCTATTGAGTTTAACAGTGATGATTATGAAAGTAAGCAGGTGTTCTACAACTCTAAAGACGGCACAAAAGTGCCAATGATTATTACCCATAAAAAAGGTCTTGAGTTAAACGGAAAAAACCCAACCATTCTCTATGGTTATGGTGGTTTTAATATTAGCCTAAATCCTTCTTTTAGTATTACAAATGCTGTCTGGATGGAACAAGGTGGAATTTACGCCGTGCCTAATTTGCGTGGTGGTGGAGAGTATGGAAAAGAATGGCATAAAGCAGGTACGAAAATGCAAAAGCAGAATGTGTTTGACGATTTTATAGCTGCTGCTGAATACCTCATCGAAAACAAATATACCTCATCAGATTTCTTAGCAATACGTGGTGGTTCTAATGGTGGCTTATTAGTTGGTGCGACTATGACACAGCGCCCTGATTTAATGAAAGTGGCGCTACCAGCAGTAGGCGTTATGGACATGTTACGTTATCACACTTTTACTGCCGGTGCAGGTTGGGCCTACGATTATGGAACTGCTGAAGACAGCAAAGAAATGTTTGAGTATCTTAAAGGTTATTCTCCTGTGCACAATGTAAAAAAAGGTGTTGAATATCCATCAACACTAGTTACTACTGGAGACCATGATGACCGTGTAGTCCCTGCACACAGTTTTAAGTTTGCTGCTGAGTTGCAAAGTAAACAAGCAGGCAACAATCCAACATTAATCCGTATTGAGACCGATGCTGGTCATGGAGCTGGAACACCTGTCAGTAAGACCATTGAGCAATATGCCGACATCTTCGGATTCACCCTATACAATATGGGCTTTGATGTATTGCCTAGTAAGACTAAAGAAAAAGTAAAAGGGTAATATTTAGAAACTATTTTATGAGACCTGTCAGGTTTTAAAAACCTAACAGGTCTTTTATATTTACACATGCTTCAAGTTAAAAACATATCTTTTTCATACGACAAGATTCCTGTTTTAAAGAACATTAATTTCAGTGTTAATGAGGGCGAAAATACCGCCATTATTGGCGAAAGTGGCTCAGGAAAAAGTACATTGCTTAAATTGATTTACGGTGAATATGATTTAGATGAGGGGCAAATATTCTGGAAGGAAACTGAAATTCTTGGGCCGAAATACAACTTAGTGACTGGTTATGATTTTATGAAGCAAGTCACTCAAGAATTTGACCTCATGCCATTTATTACAGTGGAAGAGAATATTGGTAAACACTTGTCTCGCTTTTATCCCGAAGAGAAACAAAAACGCACAGAAGAACTCATAAAAGTAGTGGAGCTTGAAGCCTTTGCTAAAACCAAAGTAAAATTACTCAGCGGTGGACAAAAACAACGCGTAGCTTTAGCAAGAGCGATAGCTAGACAGCCAGAAATTCTTTTACTAGATGAGCCTTTTAGTCACATCGATAATTTCAAGAAACAAAGCCTCAGACGCAATCTTTTTGAATACTTAAAAAAGCATAATATTAGTTGTGTCGTTGCGACTCACGATAAAGAAGATGTGTTGGGATATGCAGATTCCATGATAGTTTTAGATGATTCTGAAATTGTAGCCAAAGACACGCCCGAAAATCTCTATAGTAATCCACAAAAACCGCTAATTGCTTCTTTCTTTGGGGAATTTAACTCTATAAATGGAGACATAGTTTATGCACATCAACTAAAAATAGTACCCAAATCTGATTTAAAAGCGGTTGTAAAACAGTGCTACTTTAAAGGTACACATTACCTGATTGAAGCTGATTTAGATGGTGAGATTGTGTTTTTTGAAAATGACTCTGAGCTATCTATAAATAGTATGATTCACTTAGAAATTACAAGACATTGTCGATAATAAATACCTGTTGTCTGAATTCAATTTCATCACCAACAGTCTTTCCCATCAAAAGTTTACCTATTGGGGTACTCGCAGAAATAGCATAAAACTTATCATTCTTGTTTTCTAATTCTCCAGCGCTAATCGCAATAAAGTAATTAGCTTGTGTTGTGTAAACAACACTACCCAAACCTATAGTTTTAGATGAGTTTTTCACTTCAATCTTTAAAAGGAGCGTTTTTATTTTTTCAATCTCTACTAATTGATTACCCGCTTTCTCACGCTCCAATTGTAACATCGCGCGTCCAGTTTCATGCTTATCACCTGCACTACTTTTTGTTTCGGAGGTTAGTGACTCTTGTATTTCTTTTATAGTATTCTGAATAGTCGTAAAACGATTATCTACAAATTCTAGACATTGCTTATATAATTCTTGTTTTAAAGTCATAATAATGAGATTCCTGCCTACGCAGGAATTAAGTCTGCTAATTCTTTACCTACCAAACTCCCGATAGCGACACCCATGCCTCCGAGTCTTACACCACAATAGGTATTGTTGCTAAGCTGTTTTATAATAGGCTTTTTCTGATTCCCCACACCCATGATGCCGCTCCATCGATGGTCGATTTCAAAAGAAACATTCGGCAAAATTGTAGTCTTTAGTAGCTCTTCTAGCTTGTCCTGCACGAGCTGGGTTTGAGCACATTCAGTAGTTTCCTCGGATTTAAAGTCTAAGTTTCTTCCGCCCCCAAAAAGGATTCTATTATCTATGTTCCTAAAATAATAATAGCCTTGGTCTAGGTGAAATGTTCCTTTTAGGTGAAGATTCTTAATAGGTTTAGTTATTAAAACTTGTGCTCTAGCTGGCTTCACATTTTCCTCTATTAGTTGTGACGCAAACCCGTTTGTCGCAATCAACAATTTACTAGTTGAGAACTCCATCTTGCTTGTTTTTATCTTAACCGAGTTCTTGCCTTCAGAAAAGTCATCAACCACCACATTGTTCAAAACCTGAATGTCTTTTTTTTGAGCTTTATCAAGTAAAGCTTCCATCATTTTGCCAGTATCAATTTGCCCTTCAAACTGGTTAAAATTAAATTGAGGCATACTATTTTTAAAGCCAAAAGTATTGTTCTTGAAACTGAATACATCCTCCCTAAATACTGGCCTCAGCAACTTATTTATACTGGCTTGTTTTTCTTTACACTCTTCATATAGTCCATGCTGTTCAGTGATGAATAACTCATATCCTCCATATTGTTGATAATCGATAGCCGTGTCTCCTAGAGTTGTTCTCAAAAGCTTCAATCCATTTACTCGTTTATTTACAAGTTCTAGCACTTCCTCTTCAGTATGAGTATTTAAGTCATTTATCAATTCGCTTAAACTACCAAAACAGGCAAAGCCAGCATTTTTTGTACTAGCGCCTTGTGGTAGCATTCCTTTTTCTAATACTAAAATCTTGCTTTTTGGAAAGCGCTCTCTTAATTGCAGGGCACAATTTAATCCTACGATTCCACTTCCGACAACAGTAAAATCAATATTAGATAGCCAAGATTTAATTTCCCAATAAGAAAGATTCATGCTACTAATTTAGGGGTTTTAAATCTGGATTTAAGCATAAAAAAACTCCGAAATTAATTTCGGAGTCTGTTTTTTATTCTTCAACTTGAGGAGCCATTTCGAAATCTTCCATGAATTTCGTGGTATAGTTTCCAGCAATATAATCTGGATGGTCCATGAGTTGTCTGTGAAATGGAATAGTAGTTTTAATACCTTCGATTACGAATTCATCCAAAGCACGTTTCATTTTATTTATTGCCTCTTCACGAGTTTGTGCTGTTGTTATCAGCTTAGCAATCATAGAATCATAATTAGGCGGAATAGAATAGCCTGCATATACATGCGTATCTAAACGAACACCATGACCACCTGGCGCATGAAGCGTGGTAATTCTTCCTGGTGATGGTCTGAAGTCATTGTAAGGGTCTTCCGCATTAATTCGACACTCAATAGAATGCAAGTTTGGCGTATAATGCTTACCCGAAATTGGTACGCCTGCTGCGACCAAAATTTGCTCACGAATTAAATCGAAGTCAATTACTTGCTCCGTAATTGGGTGCTCTACTTGTATTCGCGTATTCATTTCCATGAAGTAGAAATTTCTATGCTTATCCACCAAAAATTCTACTGTGCCTGCGCCCTCATATTTAATAAATTCAGCAGCTTTTACAGCAGCTTTACCCATTTTATCGCGAAGTGCTTTTGTCATAAATGGTGATGGTACTTCTTCTGTTAATTTCTGATGGCGACGCTGTACCGAACAGTCTCTTTCTGACAAATGACAAGCTTTTCCTGTAGAATCTCCAACAATTTGTATTTCGATATGTCTTGGTTCTTCTATAAGTTTCTCCATGTACATATCATCATTACCAAAAGCTGCTTTAGATTCTTGTCTTGCAGAATCCCAAGCATCCTTTAGGTCCTCTTCCTTAAAAACACCTCGCATACCTTTTCCTCCACCTCCGGCGGAAGCCTTAAGCATTACAGGGTAACCTGCTTCTTTTGCAAGTTTCTTACACTCTTCGAATGTTTCGATAACTCCATCACTCCCCGGAACTACTGGAACTCCAGCAGCTTTCATCGTTGCTTTGGCGTTCGCTTTATCTCCCATTCTATCTATCATTTCTGGAGAAGCACCAATGAATTTTATTTGATGCTCTTCGCAAATCTTAGAGAATTTTGCGTTTTCTGATAGGAATCCATATCCCGGATGAATAGCGTCTGCATTAGTAATTTCTGCTGCAGCAATTATATTCGACATTTTGAGATAGGATTCACTACTTGGTGGTGGGCCTATACAAACTGCTTCATCCGCAAACTTTACGTGTAAACTTTCCTCGTCTGCTTTAGAGTATACAGCAACGGTCTTAATGCCCATTTCTTTACAGGTTCTGATGACACGTAATGCAATCTCTCCTCTGTTGGCTACTAATATTTTTTTAAACATAACTTCTGAATTAAAAATTTCAAATTCCAAGCTCCAAATTCCAAATAATGGATTTTAGGATTTGTGTATTGGAATTTTTAAATGGTTATGATGGATCTACTAAAAATAATGGTTGATCAAATTCTACTGGAGAAGAATCATCTACCAATACCTTTACAATTTTCCCTGAAACTTCAGATTCAATCTCGTTGAATAACTTCATTGCTTCTATAACACAAAGTACATCTCCTTCTCCTATAGATTGTCCTACTTCAACAAATACAGGTTTGTCTGGAGATGGTTTTCTGTAAAAAGTACCTATAATAGGCGACTTTACAGTAATATATTTTGAGTTATCATCTGCTGCCGGAGCATCAGCTGCTGGAGTTGCTGGAGTAGGAGCCACTGCTTGCTGAACTGGTTGTGCGACTTGTTGTATTGGTGCAGATACAGGAACTTGCTGAACATAAGTTGTTTCATTGTCCTGCCCTGTTCTAATCGTAATCTTTACATCATCAGTCTCTAGCTTAACTTCGCTTGCTCCTGATTTAGCTACAAACTTTATTAAATTCTGAATGTCCTTTAAATCCATAATAAATTAGTGTTGATTATAATTATTTTAGTTAGTTTATTTAGTATCGTAGGCCCATTTTAAATAAATAGAACCCCAAGTAAATCCCCCTCCAAAGGCTGCGAAAACTATATTATCACCTTTTTTGAATTGCTTCTCAAAATCGCTTAACAGCAATGGTAAAGTTGCCGAAGTAGTATTACCATAACGCTGAATATTCATAAGCACTTTTGAATCGTCTAAATTCATTCTTCTGGCAGTAGCATCTATGATGCGCTTATTAGCCTGATGAGCAACCAACCATGAAACGTCTTCATTAGTTAGATTGTTTCTCTTCATTATTTGTTCACTTACATCAGCCATATTAGAGACAGCATACTTAAAAACGGTTTTACCATCTTGTTGTACAAAGTGCTGTTTGTTCTTTACTGTCTCCTCATTTGCAGGAAGTATCGATCCTCCAGCATCTATCTTTAAGAATTCTCTACCGATGCCATCGCTTCTTAATATTTCATCTTGAAAGCCTAATCCTTCTGTATTAGGTTCAAATAAGGCTGCACCTCCACCATCTCCAAAAATTATGCATGTTGCCCTATCTTCATAATCTATAATAGACGACATTTTATCTGCCCCTATCAGTAAAACCTTTTTGTACCTGCCAGACTCAATATAGCTTGATGCGGTTGACATTCCATAAAGAAAACTAGAGCATGCTGCTTGCAAATCGTAAGCAAATGCATTAATGGCACCAATCTGCGAAGCGACATATACAGCCGTAGCTGCAACGGGCATATCTGGAGTTGCTGTTGCTACAATTACCATGTCTATTTCTTCTGGGTTTAATTTCCTTTTAGAAATTAAATCTTCTGCTGCTTTTATGGCTAAATACGATGTTCCTTTATTTTCTTCTTTGAGAAGTCGACGTTCTTTTATACCAGTTCGTGTAGTAATCCATTCGTCATTAGTATCAACCATAGTTTCTAAAACTTGATTGCTTAAGACAAAATCCGGCACATATGCTCCTACAGCTGTAATTGCTGCTGTGATTTTACTCATATTGATATGTTTGTTTTGACCAAAAAAACATCAAAATCGTCCAAAAAGGACGAATTATTAATGAAATTAGTGAATTTCAGTCAAATATTGCGCAAAATAAGTGGTTTTAGGTTATTCAAAAAATTAATCATAAAAAAAACGCTCATTAATGAGCGTTTTAACTATGCGTGCATAATTCTTATGCTATATTTTCCTCAGAATTGTCAACTAAAACTTGACCTCTGTAGTATAATTTTCCTTCATGCCAGTGAGCTCTATGATACAAATGAGCTTCGCCTGTGGTTGGGCAAGTTGCTATTTGAGCTGCTGTTGCTTTGTAATGGGTTCTTCTTTTATCTCTTCTTGTTTTCGAGATTTTTCTTTTAGGATGTGCCATTATGTGTTATTTGTCCGTTAATAAATTTTTTAATTTGTCCCATCGAGGGTCTGTTGTTTCCTCGGTGGTGTTTTCTTTTGGGCTTAATTCTTCAAGCTTATCGAGTATGTCTGATTTTAAAGTTCCATCTTCTACTCCAGGATGAATCCTTTTAGATGGCAGCGACAATACAATAAGTTCATATATATATTGTGCAACATTAATTTCATATTCGCCATGAGGAACTACTAATATATCCTCATTCTCATCATTGTAATCATCTCCAAATTTCACTACCAAATCAAAATTTCCTGAAATTTCTTCTGGATAAGGTTCGTTGGTCAAATCACAATTTACATTAACTACACCTACTATATCAAAATTAAACTCAAGGAATGTATCCTTTTTATTTAATTCAACTTTAGCTTGTACGTCAATGTCGTTTACATCATCATACTCAAACTCATCAAAGAACGCCTTCTCAATTTTATAGTCAAAAAGATGTTTTCCGGTTTTTAATCCAACGAATTGAATTGTAAAATCTTTCAACTTCTTCATTGTCCCATCTATTTTGAGCCTGCAAATATATGAATTTTTTGAATATTGCCTCGTGTTTACCCTCTTTTTTTGTAGTCAGGTTTGCGAGGCGAAATTTTTAGGGGGTTTTCTGTTAAGCCCTCATGCTGCCTACGATTCTTAAAGATTTTTATAGCTGTAAATAATGCCTCTTTAAATGAGCTTTCATCTGCAGTTCCTTTCCCTGCAATTTCAAAAGCTGTGCCATGGTCTGGTGATGTTCTTACTCTATTAAGTCCAGCTGTATAATTCACACCTTGTCCAAAAGACAATGTTTTAAATGGAATAAGCCCTTGATCATGATATGTAGCGAGAATGGCATCGAAATTTTTGTAATTGTCGCTACCAAAAAAACTATCAGCAGCGTAAGGACCAAAGACCAATTTTCCAGATTCTTTTATACTTTTTATTGTTGGCCTTAATACCTCGTCATCTTCACTTCCAATAACCCCATTATCTCCCGTGTGGGGGTTAATTCCTAGAATAGCTATTTTAGGTTTTCGAATTCCAAAGTCTTTAACTAAAGAGGCGTGCATAGCATTTACCTTTTCTGTAATTAACTCTGGTGTAACATGGCCGGCCACATCTTTTACAGGAACATGGTCTGTTATAAGTCCCACTCTGAGCGTTTCTGTAACCATAAACATCAAGCTTTTTCCTTCTAGCTCTTGTGCTAAATAATCCGTATGTCCAGGAAATTTAAATGTTTCCGATTGTATGTTTGCTTTGTTTATTGGCGCTGTAACCAATACATCAATATTTAGATTTTTTAAAGCTTTGGTTGCAGATTCCAAAGATTTGATTGCTAACGCTCCTATGTCTTTATTCTCTTGACCAAATTCAATTTTAGGAGCTTCTTTCCAAACATTAAAAACATTTACTTTACCGTCGCTAATTTGACTTGGGTTATTAATCCCGTTAAAGTTTATCTTAAACTGAAAATGATTAACCAAAAACGAGATTGTCTTTGTAGATGCAAAAATCACGGGGGTACAAAAGTCTAAAATTCTATTATCCGAAAGGGTTTTTAGAGCAACTTCTCCTCCTATACCATTTAAATCTCCAATGGAGATTCCTACTCTAATTTTTTGTTCACTCATATCTATAAAGTGCCAACTTTTGTTTGTAATTTTAAGCCTCAAAGTTAATCAAATAAAGAACAATGTTTACAGGAATTATAGAGGATTTAGGTGTCGTGAAGGATTTGCAACATCAAGAGGAGAATCTACATCTTACTATTAAAAGCAATATTACCCCAGAGTTAAAGATTGACCAAAGCGTATCTCATAATGGCGTTTGCCTGACTGTTGTAAACATTCAGGACAATGAATATACTGTTACAGCTATAAGGGAAACTTTAGAGAAATCTAATATTGGAGACCTAAAAGTTGATACTATTGTAAACTTGGAAAGAGCCATGAAAATGAATGCGCGGCTAGATGGACATATCGTGCAAGGTCATGTAGATCAGACTGCTGTTTGTACCGCTATCGAAAATGATAAAGGGAGCTGGATTTTTACTTTTGAATATGACAAAACTCTAAACAATATTACAATAGAAAAAGGCTCTATAACTGTAAATGGTGTTAGCTTAACAGTTGTTAATTCTAAAGACCACAGTTTTAGTGTAGCTATCATACCATACACGTACGATAATACGAATTTCTACAAATTAAAAAAGGGAGATGTTGTGAATCTTGAATTTGACGTTATAGGTAAATACGTCAAAAAACTCTTCAGTTTATCGCACTTTAATTAATTGATTTGTAGGCCAATCAATTTATTTCTTCTGTAACAACCTTTTCGAGCCGTAGGCTAACCCTAAACTTAGTGCTACCAATACTCCGCCATCTATAGGTAATCCTGGCGGTGGTGGTGGCGACGGTGGTGGAGGGTTAACTCCTTGCGCTTGACATACAAAACTTATTAATACAAATAAGATTGAGGCTATTATACTCTTGTTTTGTATTCTCATAATGGTGTAAATGTATAAAAAAAAGGTAGTTAACAAAATTTGGTAGTAGCAATATGTAGGGATATTCTTTGTAACTACTGAAAAAATCGTTTAACGTGTACTTTTCTTTATTTCAATACATTAGATTTAGTTAATTAACAACGCACTTCCGTGTTGTTAGGCGGACAAATATATACGAAAATATGAAAAAAACGCAGTAATCCTTGAGTTTTTTCATAAAAAACATCGATTAAAAACAAGAAACATCGATTAAGTACTATTTCCCTTTCAACCTAGAACAGTCTAAACCACTGGATATTAGCCTTTTCGTAATTTAGACATCATATTGTCTAAATCCTTCCGGCTGTATACCTTTCCTTGTTTGATTACAGCATTTATCTTTTTGGTGTTCTGAATATTTTCTAAAGGATTAGCATTCAAAATCAACAAATCCGCCCACATTGTTTCTTGTATGGAGCCCAATTCATTTTCCAAATTAAAGTATCTAGCTGGATTGATGGTGGCCGTTTTTAAAGCGTCTAACGGGGACAGGCCTGCTTTTACTAAAACCATCAACTCTTCGTGCAAGCTCAAACCAGGAGTTAGCATTGCAATAGGTGCGTCTGTACCAGCCATAATATCTATTCCTGTTTTATGTACCTTATTTACCATCATTAAATTCCATTCTTCCCATTCTTTTCTTCCTTCTGGTATTGGCATACTTGCAAGATTTTTAGAGCCTTCTTTCCACGCACTGCCAATTGAATCCGGTAAAAAAGAATAACTCTCTTGGTAATCGGGACGTGCATAATATCTACCAGAAAAAAGTGTGTTAAGAGTCAATGTAGGTATTTGCCAGGTTTCATTTTTTTTAAGAACAGTTAGTACTTCATTAGCTTTTGCTTCATCATAATTTTTGATAGCTATTGCTCGCTGTGCTGCATGGATTTTACTACGTAGGGTACCACCAGACTCAGTGGCGCCTTCTTTTAACATTCTTTTTCTTGCTTCCCATAACTCATCTGCGTTTGATGCGCATGATATTTCTAAATTGCGCATATGCTCCATACTATTCATCCCCGCATTGGATGCGGTGATAACGTCCATGCTTAAAGGGACATGTCCAGTTACCTTAAGTCCATTTGCTTTAGCAAGCTCGTTGACTTTTATAAATTGTTCTGGTGTTAGCATCTCATAAGCCTTTAATAAATCAACATCTTTACTCATTAACATTTCAATTTGGGAAACTACATCATCCACAGAGCCCAAACCAACAGAAAGCTCTGGACGCCCAGGACTACCGTCATAAACATTAGGCTCCCCATCTAAAAGCGGACCCGCCATCATTACTCTTGGCGCATCCGTAGGGTTTGCTAAAGCTTTATCTTTCCAAGATTTCACAAAATCAACTTTCCCGCCGGTATCTCGGACACTTGTAATACCATATGATAAAAACAAATCAAACATGCTAGGTGCTAACTCTTCGATATAGGCAAAATGAACATGGGCATCCCATAAGCCTGGAATTAAATACTTTCCGCCACCATCAATAATTGTGTTTTCTGGAGATAGTTTTAATGATTCGGAATCTGTTATTTTAAAAATCTTTCCGTCTTTAATAATAACCGTTTGGTTTTCTTTTAAACCATCAACAGGGTCAATAGTGTTGATATTTTGAATACAAAATGCGTCTTCAAAAAAGACTTCTTTAGACTGGCAAGCGCTCAATAACAATAAAAAGAAGGTGTATAAAAGTATGTTTACTGTTTTCATTGATGGGTAGTGTTTAGATTGCGTTGAGTTTATAAATCTAAAGCTACATAATATAAATGACTGTGGTATAAAAGGCTCCGACAACCCCTATGGAAGTGTAAAAAAAGACCTCAGTAAAAAACTGAGGTCTTTCTTAGTATTGTGGTCCCACTTGGGCTCGAACCAAGGACTCTCTGATTATGAGTCAGATGCTCTAACCAACTGAGCTATGGGACCATTGACAAATGTCAATTTCTTTATTTCTAAAGAGTGTGCAATATTACTACATATTTTATAACCTTACAAGCGTTTATTAGTGAAACCTATTTGGGAAAGTTGCGTTGCAACACTTCCAAATAGATAGTTGAACTAATCCCGCTTTTTCAGCGGGATATGCTGTTTTATACCTCACATACTTGCATCAAGAAAATTCATTTGATATTAATCCCGTTCTTGACATAGCTCTATAAGCACTCCATTAGTTGATTTTGGATGAAGGAAGGCAACTAGCTTATTATCTGCTCCTTCTTTAGGTTTTTTATTAATCAACCTAAATCCTTCTTTCTCTAGTCGTTTCATTTCATTTTCAATATCCTCTACTGCAAAGGCAATATGGTGTATCCCTTCTCCCTTTTTCTCTATAAACTTGGCAATTGGGCTATCTTCTGTAGTAGCTTCTAACAATTCAATTTTATTTGGCCCAGCTTTAAAAAATGATGTTTTTACGCCCTCGCTTTCCACTTCTTCAATTTTGTAGTGCTTCTTCCCGAATAAGGCTTTAAAAAGCTTATTCGACTCATCAATATCTTTAACGGCTATACCAATATGTTCTATTTTCTTCATTTTTGGGCAATGTTTCGGAATGAAATTTGTTTACCAAAGCAAAGATAATCCTTAAATATCATATACTTTTGCATTATGGAAAGTAACAGACAGAAAAAAATAGCATCCGTTTTACAACAAGACCTTGTTGATGTGCTTCAAGGCGCCGCTACACAAGGTGGTATGAAAGGCATTATTATTTCTGTTACTAAAGTATCTGTAACGGTTGATTTGTCCATTGCCAAAGTGTATTTAAGCATTTTTCCGAACGATAAGGGAAAAGAATTGATTGAGGGTATTAAGGAGAACAAGTCTTTTATTAAGCATGAGATTTCGCAAAGAACGAGGCATCAGTTAAGGCGTATGCCAGAGCTACAGTTTTACCTTGATGATTCTCTCGAATATATTGATAATATTGATAAGTCTTTGAAAGGGTCTGAAGACCCTATTAAAAACCCTGACCTTTTAGATAAAAGAAAGAAATCTTAATCTTTTGAATGTATCCTTATATATAGCGAAACGATACTTGCTTACAAAAAGCAGTAATAACGCTATCAACATCATCACCATTATTGCTGCCATCGGTGTCATCATAGGTGCGGCTGCATTATTTATTGTCTTATCTGGATTCGCAGGATTAAAAGATTTTAGTCTTCAGTTTTCGTCCCTTGTAGACCCTGATTTAAAAGCAGTAGTTACTGAGGGTAAATCCATCACGTTAACGGATGCTCAAGAGAATGAATTACAGAACATTGATGGCATTGCATCCTATTCCAAAATCATAGAGGAACGCATTATATTAAGTTATGATGACAAGAAACTATTAACCACATTAAAAGGTGTAGATGCCAATTTTGGAACTGTAAATGATATAGATTCCATTGTTGCGGAAGGAAGCTGGATAAGTGACCAAGGCAATCAGATTGTGGCTGGTTGGGGTATTACAAACGACCTTTCGATGGGCGTCATGGACTATGCAAAGTCCGTAACACTCTTGGTTCCAAGACCTGGTAAAGGGCAAATAACTTCTGTGGCTAACGCATTTAATTCGGTTTACACTAATAATGTTGGCGTGTTTCAAATTAATGAAACCCTTGACAATTCTTTAGTGTTTACTAATATTGAAACAGCTAAAAATCTATTGAATTACGAAGAGAATCAAATCTCTTCTATTGAATTCAAGTTAGATTCTGGCGTTGATGAAACTCAAATCAGAAGCTCGCTAACCTCTGTTTTAGGCGACTCATTTACCATAAAAAATAGAGCGCAATTAAACGATGCGTTATATAAAATGTTGAATACTGAAAATCTAGCGGTATATCTCATTTTTACTTTAGTGTTAATCATAGCTTTATTTAATGTCGTAGGCTCGATTGTGATGATGATATTGGACAAAAAGAAAAACTTAAACACCTTATTTAATATGGGTGTTACCATTAAAGATTTACGTCGCATTTTCTTTTTACAAGGAAGCTTAATGTCTATAGTTGGTGGAGTTATAGGCCTTGTTTTGGGGTTCTTAATCATACTCGCTCAAAAACTATTCTCACTGCATATGATTACGCCCTCATTGGCATATCCCGTAGCCATAAAACCTATAAACTTCGTTTTGGTATTAGCTACTATTTCTGTATTAGGAATATTGGCATCTAAGATTGCCTCTGTTAGGATTTCGAAGCAATTAATCGCTTAGCTTAAGCAAACTGATAATCAGAAAAAACATCTAACACCTCATCAAAAGCCGCAAAAACATCTTTTGAATCGTCACTGGTGACCATCTTCATTCTATAGGGCTTAAAATCAGGAATGCCTTTAAAATAATTAGTATAATG
>CALDUJ010000188.1 GCA_937923735.1 uncultured Flavobacteriaceae bacterium
AAATCGCAATTGGCAACAAAAAAGTCGTGAGGAATATCGATAAGAATTCCAGCACCATCTCCTGTTTTACCATCACTACTTACAGCGCCACGATGTTCTAGTTTTTCTAATATCTCCAAAGCCTTATGAATAATATCATTAGACTTATTTCCTTTTAAACTACAAATAAAACCAGCACCACAATTCTCGTGTTCGAATTCCGGTAAATACATGCCTTGCTTTTTCAACATAACTAGAAAAATTTAAAGATTTTCCAACCTTATTAAGACTCTAATATATTAGGGAAGAATGAATAAATAAAATGACGGAAACACTTTTCCGATTATGACAATCTATCCTTTTAAAAATGAAAAATCTTCAATTCTTGCCTTTCTAATTTATGAATAAAACAATGATAAAATTCTAATCTATGCATATCTCGCTTAAATTATATGCATCACATTTATCAAAACATAGAAATTCCTTCAACATTGTATTGATTTAATTGAAAATAATTTAAAAACGCATATGTTAAATTGATATTAAAATATGCTTATATTTGTAATACCCTAAAATTTTAGGGGGGTAAAATAATTATTTAATAAAAATTATATTCATACCCCTATTTTTGATGGGGTATTAGATTTAATTATATAGATTTGGTCGCTCAATTAACTAAATTATTATTTAAATCAATTAACATGAAGAAATTTTTTACTCTAACTATGATTATCTCAGCATTCACATTATATGCACAAGAGACAGAAGAAAAAAAATTATCAATTACAGGAAGTGTAGATGCTTATTACCAAACTTATCTTTCAAGCTCTGACGATTCAGGACAATCTTTTGGAACTGCTTTTGCAGACCAAACTGGTTTTGCTTTAGGCATGGGTAATCTTATTGCCAGCTACGAAGGCGAAAAAGTTGGAGCGGTACTTGATTTAGTTACTGGACCAAGAGGCGCAAGTGCAACCTTTAGCAATGACATTGTTGATGGCATTGTAAATCAAGCATATGTATACTGGAATGTATCCGAAAGTACTACTCTAACATTTGGTAGATGGAACACCTTTCTAGGCTATGAGGTTATTTCTCCAGCTGCAAACTTTAACTATAGCACATCCTATTTGTTTTCGAATGGTCCATTTTCACATATGGGCTTAAAAGCTGATTTTGCTTTATCTGAAGATTTCAGTTTGATGTTAGCTATTATGAATCCTTGGGACACAAACAACACCTCTACAACAGGTGAATATTCTTTTGGAGCTCAATTAGGATACTCTGATCAATACTTAAACATCTATTACGATAGTGGTAATAACGGCGGCTTAGGCTTTGAAATTGACTACACAGGCGGATTCGACTTATCGGATGATTTCTTCCTTGGTATAAATGCAGCCTACAATGACAATGACGGAGCTGGTTTTTACGGAGCTGCTTTATACCCTCAATTAGCTACTTCTGACTCCTTTAGTATTGGTTTAAGAGGTGAGTATTTTGGACTTCATGATAAAGACCTAGATGACTTACCTAGTGTTTTTGCCGCTACTTTAACAGGTAGTTATAAACTAGAAGACTTCATTATCAAGCCTGAAATACGACTAGATTCTTGGAGCAATGTAGA
Organism: uncultured Flavobacteriaceae bacterium; assembly: GCA_937923735.1. Lineage (GTDB taxonomy): Bacteria > Bacteroidota > Bacteroidia > Flavobacteriales > Flavobacteriaceae > JABABD01. The sequence continues at coordinate 1,607 of CALDUJ010000188.1, forward strand.
TGGTATTGAGCCATATTTAGACAGTGATGGCGCTGCCGCTAGCAGTCTTAATGCATTTACTTTAGCTGCTATTTACTCATTTTAATATCTAACTAAATTAAATAATTATGAAAAAAATTGAAGCAATCATTCGGAAATCAAAGTATTCCGCGGTTAAAAAAGCCCTACATGAAGTAGGTGTGAATTTCTTCTCATACTGGGATGTAACTGGTCTTGGAAACGAAAAAGCAGGTCATGTATATAGAGGTGTTTCTTATAGCACTAGCGATATACAAAGACGCTATCTGTCGATAGTCGTTAATGATGATTTTGAAGAAGTTACAGTAAACACCATACTAAAAGAGGCAGCTACTGGCGACGTAGGTGATGGCAAAATATTCGTCTCGGATATAAAAGAAGTTTACAGAATACGAACAGGAGAAAAAGGTGGAGAGACCTTAAGATAAAGCAACCTAACTAACATTACATTTTTAATTATGGAATTATTAACTACTAATAATGTATGGATGATGATCTGTACAGCACTCGTTTTCTTTATGCACATGGGTTTTGCATTTTTAGAAATCGGGCTAACAAGACAAAAAAATACTATTAATATTTTATTTAAAAACATCTTTATTATAACAGTTGGACTATTGCTTTATGCTCTGATAGGTTTCAATCTTATGTATCCTGGTTTTGCCGAAGGCTCATCAGGTATATTTGGCTTTGCAGGTTTTGGATTAGATTCACCTCTAACTGCTGCAGGTACATTGGACTTAGCATATAATGAAGGCTATACTTATTGGACAGACTTCCTTTTTCAAGGTATGTTTGCCGCTACAGCAGCTACTATTGTTTCTGGAGCTGTAGCTGAGCGAATAAAAATTGGTCCATTTATGATATTCACAATTTTATATGTTGGATTGATTTATCCAATTGCTGGATCGTGGAAATGGGGCGGTGGATTCTTAGATCAATTAGGTTTTTATGATTTTGCAGGTTCTACTTTAGTTCATTCTGTTGGCGGGTGGGCTGCATTAGTCGCAGTATGGCTACTGGGTTCCAGAATCGGAAAATACAAGGATGGAAAACCTCAAGCCATTCCGGGGCATAATATTCCTCTAGCTACTGCTGGTGTACTTATTCTTTGGTTAGGCTGGTTTGGTTTTAATGGAGGCTCTGTACTTTCAGCAGACCCTGGATTAACATCACTAACACTAGTAACAACATCCTTAGCCGCTGCCGCTGGAGGTGTCGTTGCCGCATTAGCATCAACACTGATGTTCAAGAATTTAGACCTCACTATGTTCTTAAACGGTATCTTAGGAGGTCTTGTGGGTATAACTGCTGGAGCAGATGTTATGTCTATAACTGATTCAATAATCATAGGAGGCGTTGCTGGTGCACTTATTGTATTTGCTGTAAGTTTTATTGATAAACTAAAGCTAGATGACCCAGTAGGTGCCATTGCGGTACACTTGGTTTGTGGTATTTGGGGGACTTTAGCTGTAGGCATCTTTGGCTTTAGCGCTACAACAAACGATGCTGGCGAATTCCTAAATGAAGCCGGCCAAGTAGTTGCCACATTATCTGAAGCAGCAAATAGTTTATCTTTTCTACCACAACTATATGGTGTCCTAGCTTATGCAGCTATATGCATAGTTTCATCATTCTTAATACTTTTCGTTTTGAAGAAAACAGTAGGTATTAGAGTTTCAGAAAAAGAAGAACTTGAAGGACTTGATGCTCACGAGCATGGAATGGATGCATATCCAGACTTTAGACTAAATGAGCATTAGGATTTAGTTTAGTTTATTTGTTAGAAAAAAAACCTCGAAGCTTTGGCTTCGAGGTTTTTTGTTTTTAGAAGAACTTGTAAAAGACCTGTTAGGTTTTAGAAACCTGACAGGTCTATCAATAATTAATTAAGCAGAATTTCGACTTGCATTAATGTTTCCAAATAACGAACGCGTTACCATTTTCTGATAAACTTCTATTTCATCACCTGAAGTAACACCATTTTTCTCAAGCTCTTGTATCTTCTTCAATGCATATTGCTGAATCGTAAGTAACGGGAGAACGATAGATTCTCTAACTGCGATAGATGCTTTTCCAGCAGGCTCTTCTTGCATCAATTCCCTATAACCTGTCAGTTTTAATATAAGACGTTTTGTCGTTTTATATTCTTCATAAATGGTATTCCAAAAACCTCCATACTCTTCATCTTCAGACATGTATTTAGTTAAATCGAAAAAAGACTTAGATAAGGACATCATACTATTTTCAATCAATGTTTTAAAGAAATCTGAAGTCTTGAAGAGCTTTTGCGCTTTATCGAATTCACCTATATCTTCATAATGCTTCAGGGCAGTTCCTACACCAAAGAATCCAGGCACATTTTGTTTTAGTTGACTCCATGAACCAACAAAAGGTATGGCTCTTAAATCTTCGAATACCAAGCCCTCAGATTTTCCTCGTTTAGATGGACGACTTCCTATATTTGTTTTTGCATAGTATTTAAGCGTACTCATATGTTCTAAATACGATATAAATTTAGGATGTGCCTTAAAATCTGAATACGCTTTATAACTCCGTTCCGCTAAATCATTCATCACAATTCTATTCTCAGGAAGCATGCTTAAATCTGCATCGCTTATACTATTGTAAATTCCTGAACTTATAAGTTGTTCTAAGTTATATTGAGAGGAGTCTAAAGTTCCAAAATTGGAGCTAATTGTTTGCCCTTGTATTGTTAACTGCACTTCTTCATCTTCTATAGTAGGCCCTAATGAGGCATAAAAATTATGTGTTTTTCCTCCACCACGAGCAGGTGGTCCACCTCTACCGTCGAAGAATATAACTTTTATACCATATCTTCTTGAAACTTCGGTTAGGTTTTCTTTAGCCTTGTATATTGCCCAGTTTGCCATAAGATACCCTCCATCTTTTGTACCATCACTAAACCCAAGCATTATAGTTTGTTTATTCCCACGCGATTTAAGGTGAGCAGCATACGCTGGATTTGTATATAACTCTTCCATAACAGATGGCGCGTTTTGCAAATCTGTAACAGTCTCAAACAATGGTCCAATATCCACCGTTAATTTATCTTGGAATGCAACCAACTTGAGCATCGCAAACAACTGCATAACATTGAGAGTTGTTTGATTATTACTAATTATATATCGATTTGCGGCTTTTTCCCCATTATTCTCCTGAATGGTTTTGATTGCTTTCATTGTATTTAAGGCTTTCAAAGTTTCTTCATCCTTTATTAAGGATAAATCTACTTCACCTTTCACTTTAGATAAAATACTCACCTGTTCTTTTTCTGAAAGACTATGATAGTTCTTAGGAAATAAATCACTTCCGCTATCGATTAAAGCATTCACCATATCATTGAAAAACTGATTATGCTTTCTGCTATCCTGACGGATATCCAGATTTGCAAAATGAAATCCGAATAAGTGAATCTTATTGATTAAGCTATTTACTTCGCTAACGTATAACGATTGATGCTTGTTAATAATAACCTCTTTTATTTCTTCCATTTCCGAAGCAAAATGTTCTAAGGTCAAACTAGATTTCTTATTAGTGATTATTTTATAGAGTTCTGTTTCTAGTGCAATAATCCTATTTTCAACTCCTTGAAACGTTAACTTCCGTCTTAATCTTCTTGCATCGCGATAATAATTCTTAATGACTGTTTCATGCAACCTATTGGCAACTTTTAATGTAATCTCAGGTGTTACAAATGGATTTCCATCTCTATCGCCTCCTGGCCAAAAACCTATGTTTATAATATCGTTATCAATATGTTTTCCGTCAAAAATATTCTGTTGAATATAATCGTAAATGGTTCCGAAGGATTTATAGAAAACATTTTCCAAATACCATATTAAGCTAACAGCTTCATCATATGGCGATGGTTTTTTATGTTTGAAAAAAGGTGTTTTTCCTAACTGCGCCAAAAGGTCATTAATTTTTAATAAATCATTTTCCTTAATAGCTTCTGTTAAATCGGTAATAATGCCAAGCACTGAGCCAGGGTAAAACTGTGTTGGATGAGCCGTCAAAACAATTCGCACCTTAAATTCTTCTAAATACTTTTGAAGTAATTCTAATTTGTTTTCGGCTCTAACACTTTCCTTCAAGCTTCTAAGCGTCCCTATACCGTCCATATTATTCACAATTGGGAATGCGGCATCCTCAATAGCATCAAATAAAACCACTTGACGCTCGATATACTGAATAAATCTGAATAGCAAATTAATCTGACTTTCAGACGAACGTCTTGCCTGGTATTTTTTAAAGAATGTCTCTACGATTGTAGTAGGATTATCTCCTGCCAGAAACCCCTTCTTACAAGTTTCATGAAACAAAGGTAGTAAGACACCCGTTTTTGTAATCGTATCAAAAGGCAATGTCATGAAGATACTATTGTATATCTGATACTTAGACAGTACGTTTTGATTAAATCTCGTAAGTTTTGGTTGTGTTGACATTTTTCTGCATTTAACCAATAAATTTAGTAAAGCTCTGTCTAAAAGTCTTGCTGCACTGGTCATTTTTACGATTATACCAGTTAAATCACCTCAAATTGAAAAAGACTTAAAAAACTCCCTCTCTTTTTACTTAAATCATATTTTCAAAATTGTCATTTACATTATTTTTTCTACTTTTGAACTCGATTAAAAAAGAGGATAGATTTGACTGATTGCAACCTCTTCCAAGACAGGGTTTCTTGATTATGAGATTCCCAATCAAGTTGGGAATTAAATGCTAAAGGCAGTGTAAACTTCCTTCGACACTTTCGTCAAATCTACCTGTTAATACAACTGTAATATGGCATATTTATTTACTTCTGAAAGTGTTTCAGAAGGGCACCCAGATAAAGTAGCAGACCAAATAAGTGATGCTTTAATTGATAATTTCTTAGCTTTTGACCCAGAATCCAAAGTAGCTTGTGAAACGCTTGTTACAACAGGCCAAGTTGTACTTGCCGGAGAGGTGAAATCTAAAACATATTTGGATGTTCAGAAAATCGCTCGAGATGTTATCAATAAAATTGGTTATACCAAAAGTGAATACATGTTTGATGGAAGCTCCTGTGGCGTATTTTCTGCCATTCATGAGCAATCACCTGACATCAACCAGGGCGTAGATAAAGCGAACAAGGAAGAGCAAGGCGCTGGCGACCAAGGAATGATGTTTGGTTACGCAACCGATGAAACTGATAATTATATGCCTTTAGCATTAGAATTATCTCATCGCCTTTTAAAAGAGCTTGCTGCCCTGAGACGTGAAAACAAAGACATTACTTATTTACGCCCAGATGCAAAATCTCAGGTTACTATTGAATACTCAGATGATAATTTGCCTCAACGAATAGATGCCATTGTTGTATCTACTCAGCATGATGATTTTGACGAGAGTGATGATGTGATGCTCGCCAAAATAAAATCAGATATCATAAACATCTTAATTCCAAGAGTTGTTGCTAAATTACCTGCAAACATTCAAGCATTGTTTAATGATGATATTACCTATCATATTAATCCAACAGGTGTCTTCGTTATCGGAGGCCCTCATGGCGACACTGGACTTACTGGAAGAAAAATAATTGTTGACACTTACGGAGGAAAAGGTGCTCATGGTGGTGGTGCATTCTCGGGTAAAGATCCATCCAAAGTAGATAGGTCAGGAGCTTATGCTACGAGACATATAGCCAAAAACTTAGTTGCTGCAGGTATTTGCAAAGAAGTATTGGTGCAAGTTTCTTATGCCATTGGGGTTGCAAAACCAACAAGCATTAATGTTGAAACTTATGGAACATCTCCTTTAAATATGACCGACGGTGAAATAAGTAAGGTGGTTGAAAGCATCTTTGACATGCGCCCTTATTTTATCGAGCAACGATTAAAGCTCAGAACCCCAATATATTCTGAAACGGCAGCCTATGGCCATATGGGTAGAACTCCAGAAGTAAAAATAGTCACGTTCACTAGTCCAACGGGTGAAACCGTAAGCCAAGAAGTAGAAACTTTTACTTGGGAAAAACTAGATTATGTAGATAAAGTGAGAAAAGCCTTTGGATTTGAATAAATAGAAAGCCTTCTTAAATGAAAATGAGAAGGCCTCTTTATTACAACGAATACGTTAACCTAAAAGTTACAAATCGAGGTTGTATAAATGTTTCAGAATTAAATACTGAAATATTCCCAGCGCCATTACTTATATTAGAATCAATATTTAATAAGTTGGAAGCCCTTAATGAGTATTCCCATTTAGCATCTCTATCTTTTCTGTACCTGAGTGAAGCATTCCATGTTTTGAAAGCCTCTTTTTGTCCATTGCTTTCTTGCTCGTTATATGTGAAATCAGTTATAAACGTTAGCGAGTTCCATATGTAAGCATCAAACTCAATGGACGGTGCTCTTGTAATAAATTTTGTTGTGTTACTTCCCTGGTCATTAGTTCTAACTGTATAGCCATACCTTAGTCTTACATTAGGTGCTTCTCTAAAGTTAGTGCGAATTTCTGGCGTATAATTTTGAGCAAAACTTTCATTTAGCGACTGCCTACCTTGTATAAACTGATTTAACTTACTGTAATTAAAATTAGTTCTGATACTTGCTCTTATTTTTCCGAAAGTACGTTGTACACGACCAAACACAGTTGCACTTTCATCCGCAAATTGCGAATTAAAGAACGAACTCGTTCTAATAACACTTTCAAAATTTGTAAGCGTTCGTATTTGATCTATGTTCTTACTATAGTTAACCCCTGCAAAAACATTGGTATAATTAAACAAATTAAAACTACTGTAAAACAATCTTAAATTATGTGATAAGGCATTTTGCAACTCTGGATTACCAAACTGAATGCTATTGAAGTTATTTAGCACTAGGCCTTCAGCAATATTAGTAACATCAGTAAAGGTATTGGTCATATTATAATTAAACTGAAGACTTTCGCTCTTCTTAAATTGTATACGCGCTTCAAAATCCGGTAATACATTAAAGAAGTTATCTTTAAAGGTATCTCCTCCTTGCATATTTTGATTCCCATAAGCATGGAAAGACACACCTGGTGTAAAAGTAAATTTACCTGTTTTAAATCTATAGTGCACACCAAGGTAAACGTCTCTAAAACTGTATTCTACATTATTAGATTCAGATAGCACATTACCATCAGCGTCTGTTATTACTGGTGTTGGATTAAACAATGAACCATCATCTAAAAACTGAAATATATTGGAGTTAAACTTTTGATTACTTAAAATCGTTCCTAGAGTTAAATTAATATTACTCTTAGCATTTAAAATATTATAGTAATCTACTTTTGCATCTAACTGATTGGACTTTACACGTTGCTCTTGATTGATATTGTAACCTAACTGATTAACATCAAAACCCAAACCTGCTGCTGTATTATCAAAAGCATCTCTATTATTTGGGTCAGGGTCATCATTATTTGTAGGGTCGTTTATTAACAAAGCATTATAAAACGGATCTTCATCCTTTATTAGATGCTGAGCTTCGAAAGCGAAAATATTGTTTTCATCTAGGGTGTAGTAATAATTCAGATTCTGACTAATGCTATATGGTTTTGCCTGATCTACCTGGTCTGTATTGCCAACTACAGAAGAAAATAAATCTTGTCGCTCCTCATCATCAGATACACGCGCCAAAACATCATAATCTAATTGGTTATTTACATTCGGCTTGTAAGACGCGCTTAACTTTGTAATAATCTGATTACTGGCCTCTCTACCTCTTTGCACTGTTGACTCATCAGGTGGAATATTTGCAGACTCATCAATAGGTGTCGATGGGTCATCTTCAATCTCAATGTAATCCACGAAACTATCTTCTCGAGTTCTTAGTCTACTACTATTATATATTAAAAATCCACTTAGGTCTAGTGCTTTATTTGGGGAGTAGCTAAAGTTTGCTGTAGCTAATTTACTTATTACTTCTTGAGAATTTTGGATATTAGTTAAGCCCCCTAAACCATTATTCCCCAAATTGATGTTCGTACCACTGGTTCGACTCGGTGCTCTAAAGCTAAAGCCTCCACCGAAATTTCTTAAATCTCTATTAGTTAAAGCAACTTCACCAATATTATTCATATCACCTATAAGATTCAAGCTATATTTTGGACTGTAATAAAACAACTTAGGTTGAACCAAATACAACTCATCATTAGGGGATGGGGCACTACCAGTGCCTGCTGTGACATCTCCAAACCAGAAATTTTTCTTGCCTTCTTTAAGCTTAATATTAATTGCTACATTATCCTGATTATTCTGAACACTTCTTAATTGACCAACCTCAGCATAATTTCTTAAAACCTGAACTTTATCTACAGCATTAGATGGGATATTTTTGGTAGCTAACTTAGTATCTCCATCAAAGAAGTCTTTACCCTCAACCATTAGCTTGTTCACAACTTTTCCTTCAACTTCTACCTGACCGTCCTCATTAATTTCAACACCTGGTAGTTTTTCTAGTACATCCTCAAGTTTTCGCTCAGTACCGTTCTTAAACGAATCTGCATTATAAACCAGCGTATCGCCGCTTATGGTAACCGGCATTTCATAGGTCAATTCTACAGCATCCAATGCGTTGTCTGGTTTTAAGGTATAATCTTTTTTAAGGTCGCTTTCTTCAACAGATAAAATCTCTTCAAAAGTTTTTAAGCCAATATAACTCACTTGCATTTTGTAAGTAGCATTTTTTCCAAGCGAAAGTTTATACTTCCCATCACTATCTGTAATACCATAGGATTCCAAACCGTTTGTTTCTTGGTTTATGGCAATAACATTTGCTAATTCCAAGGGGTTCTGTAGGCTATCTCTAACCGTCCCTTCTAGCTTAACTTGGCTATAAGAAATACTTGCCACAAAGAGCAGCGAAAAAAGGATAATTCTTTTCATGGTTGTTAGTTAATTAGGTGTCTGTTAGGTTGGAGTTGAGGCTACCTGCCTCTTCTCCTGCCACGATTATCTCTCATCTCTTTCATTTTTCCTGCAATTGTTTTCTGATAATCGTTTTTAGTTATTTCTTTCCCATTTTCTGGGGCTTCGATTTTAATTTTCTCTTCAGGATTCATTACGATTTTAGAGCATAACATAACAGTGTTTCCTGCACTTACTTCTAAAATCAGACCGGGTAATCCCCAGTATTCTGCTGGGCCATGACCTACAGGTATTTGCGGTGTGTACCATGCCTCAACCTCTGTCATTGCTACTTCTTGGCTTTCATCTGTGTTCTCACTAGACCTCAAACTGCTCCATGAAAAATCGTACCAAGTGAGTTCCGATGTTGGTATAGAAGCTGTAGCTTTAAAGCACATATATTGTCCAATCTGTTTTGATTCTTTACCCATGTTCCAGTCTATAGCCAGTAATTTGTCTTTCACTAAAAATTTCTTGCCATAAAACTCCTGGCTCTGTATCAAGCCATTATCTTTAATATTTTTGTATTGGTCACCTTGTGCAAAATTCTTCCCCCAGGAATCTGTTGCACCAGACATTGCGTCTAACTTATCTTCCTCTTTGAATAGAGATTCTGTTTTACTAAAATTTAAGACATATGTTTTTTCTAACCTATTCTTTAATCTTTCTGCTACTTGCTTTTTCTGTGCTTCGCTTAACCTTGCTCCCCAATTACCTAATTCCATTTTCGATTTAGAGAAATAATAGGCTTGTCCCTGAAATTCTTGTGGATTTGGACTTACTGACAATAGCAGAACGAAAGCCAGTAAACTGATTTTAGTTAAAAGTGATTTCATAATATAAAAATTATTAATGTTTTGTTTAACAAATGTAAAATTTACTTAAACAATTATTGTTTGTTTATCATAACATTAACACATTTATTTTAATAAAATTTGTATTTAAATAACTAATATTCAGACACATAACTTATTTTAAGCTTTTACTACCTAGTGTATAATCAAAGCTCTAATTATTATCCTCTTGATCTCCCTCTGTCTCCACCTCTTCTACCACCATACATCTCTCTCATTTCTTCCATCTTCTTTTTAACGGTTTCTTGATACTCTTCTTGAGTTATTTCTTTTCCTTTGGAAGGTTTTTTAATGTCTTCTTTTTCTGAAGGATTCATAACAATTTTAGAACATAAAATTGTCGTTCTACCAGATTGCACCTCTAAAATCAAACCTGGTAATCCCCAAAATTCACCTGGTCCTTGACTAATTGGTATTTGAGGCGTATACCATGCTACTACTTCAATTTCTTTTGGTATTTCAATATCTTCAGTAATAGTTGTCGTCTTAGATGTATCTGTTTTAGCTTCATCTTTCTTTCGTACTTCATTACGTCCACGTCTTCTCATATTAGTCCAATCCATAGCATCTACTTTCTTAGTTGCTGTAGCCTTAAAAGCCGTATACTTTCCTATTTGCTTGGTCTCACTCCCCATAACCCATTGTAACTTTGGCAAGGAATCTTTGACTAAGAATTGTTTTCCAAAAAAATCCTGTTCTTGCAAAAGTGTTTGGTCTTTAACATTTTTATATTGTGGCCCGCCAGTAAAACTGCCCATCATTCTTCCCCAACCGCCTCTGCCACCTGGAGCTTCTAATTTTTCTTCTTCTTTGTATAGTGACTCACTCTTGTTAAAAGTCAGTATAAAGGTTTTTTCAAGCATACTCTTCATACGCTCAGCAATTTGCTTTTTTCGCTCTTCTGACATTTGCTGACCATTTCTGCCACCCCAACTACTCATATCCATAGTTGTTTTACTTTGATAAAAAGCTTGTCCTTGAAAGTCTTGAGCCATCAACGGCATGGCAATAAGTAATGCAGAAAGTACAATTAGTTTTCTCATGATATAGTCTTAAATATTCCTAATTATTGGAATAGGTTATAGTTATTTAGATGCTTTTTTGAAAAAAAACTTGTTCTTATAACAGTTAGACTATAAATCTACCTTTTTGTTTATTCCATGAATGTTAAACTATTGCCAAAACTAGCCTCCGATTCTAATCACTCTGGTTTCTCCATCTCCTCTTCGAGACTGAAATCTTTCCATCATTTCTTTATTTTTCTTTTCCATGATTTCATCATACTTAGCTTGAGTCACAATCTTTCCCTTAGTAGGCTCTTCTATTTTAAGTGATTCTTTCGGATTTAAAACTATCTTACTACATACCAAAGTGAGTTTACCATCATTTATTTCTAAAATTAGTCCAGGTAACCCATGAAAATCCTGTGGGCCACTATTTACTGGTATTTGAGGTGTATACCATGCCGTCGTGACTCTTTCTTTCTTTACTTTTTCCATACCGCCTTCATCTGTAATAGTTTGAGTTGTTATACTATCCCTAACTACTGCCTTAAAACAAGTATATTGGCCAATACTCTTTGTTTCATTCACGAGTTCCCACTTTCGAGATTGTAAACTGTCCTTGATTAAAAATAGCTTACCCATCATCTCTGTTTTATTAACATATCTATTCTCTTTTAGGTTTTTATACATAATATCCGATCCCTCACTTACTTTTATTACAAATCCTGAACTAGAGGGTTGCGGCTTATCAAGTTGTTCTACTTTTTCATAAACAGTTTCGTTCTTATTAAACTCTAGCGTATATTCACTTTGAAATTGCTTTTTTAACTGTGCTTGAATTTGTTTTTTCATTTCAGAATTCTCATTTTTCTCATCTAATTTAAAGTCAAACTTCCTATGTGATTTATAAGTAGCAACTCCCTGAAAATCCTGTGCTATAATACAAGTAGCCATAGTAATTGCAATTGCTGTTAGTAATTTGGTAAGTGTTGTCATAACTGTTCGATTTTTAGATTAATTTGATTACAAATATCGCAATGATTCTACATTATTATGGTTAACGAGTGTTAACTAGTGTTAAGCGATTGGTTTTGTAGGTTTTTAACATTTACATTTGACTTATGAATACGAATAAATACAATTGGATTCTCTACTTCATTACAGCTACAATCGTTATCACGATAGCTGTCCAAGTGTATTGGAATTACAAAAATTTTCAACTCAACAAACAGCGCGTTACAAACGAGATACAGTTGAGCTTGGACAATGCTCTTGAAGAGTACTATGCGAATCTGGCTAAGACAGACTTCTTGACAATCATTAAGACTAATAACCCTTCGGAAGAAAATCCTAAGTTTTCCTTTAGTAAAACGGAAATCAAAATAAACACAGATGTTAATGATTCTGAAAAAGTAGATTCAATTTTATTAAAACTTCAAAATAGATTTAAAAAAAACGACTCTATTAGAGGTTTTACTCAATGGTCTGAGTCTGGAGATGGTTTTACTCTTATGAAAAACAATCCATTAAGGGCAGTTAAGGTACTTAAGGGCAAAAAAGCATCTGATAGCCTTAAGCTCATTAAAAGTTTAAAACCAATATTTGTTTCATTACAGCGTGATTCTCTTGAATACAATAAAATAGATTCATTGTTACAAAAACAGCTTAAAGGGAAAAACATAGAAATTGCATATTGGCTCAATCATGAGAAGAGCGACTCCCTTTTTTTTAGTACTAAATCTGATATAGTACATGACAAATTTCTTTTCGTAAACTCTAAGTCAACGTATTTAAAACCAAAAGAAGCATTTAAACTTGGATATGTAAGTCCTTTTAAAGAAGCCTTAAAACGCAGCTCATTTGGGATTCTACTTTCATTTTTATTAGCATCAGCAATTGTTTCATGCTTGTTTTATTTATTAAAAATCATAAAGCATCAAAAGCAATTAGCTGAAGTAAAGAATGATTTGATAAGTAACATCACCCACGAATTTAAAACACCAATCGCTACGATTGGCGTGGCTTTAGAAAGCATTAAGAATTTTAAAGTTATAGATGACAAGAAAAAAACAGAGAGCTACCTAGACATGTCGAATGAACAACTTTCGAAATTGAATGTCATGGTTGAAAAATTACTAGAAACAGCAACTCTCGACAGTGAAAATCTTAACCTCAAGAAAGAGCAAACTAATATCAGTGATTTACTGAATACCGTGGTCAGCAAACATCAGTTACAAAACGAAGAGAAACATATTTCCTTTATCGATTCTGAAGCATCTATTATAGCTAATGTTGATGTTTTTCATTTTGAAAATGCCATGAACAATCTAGTGGATAATGCAATAAAGTATGGAGGAGATACTATTAGTGTGAAACTAGTTAAGAAAAAGAATGACGCTATTATTTCGGTTACTGATAACGGAAATACACTAACTAAAACCAACAAGGAACGTGTTTTCGAGAAGTTTTATCGCATTCCCAAGGGAAATACCCACGATGTTAAAGGGTTTGGAATTGGGCTCTACTACACCAAAAAAATAATTGAAAAACATGGAGGAACTATTCAATTGGACTTAAAAAATAAGTTAACAGCTTTCAATATTACCATCCCAAATGAGTGAACCAATAAACATATTATTAGCTGAGGATGAGCCTGCTTTAGGACAGATTATAAAAGAAAGTCTAGAGACTCGTAATTTCAAAGTGCTACTCTGCGAAAATGGCCAGATAGCCTATGATGCTTACTTAAAAGAAAAACCGCAATTGTTGGTCTTAGATGTTATGATGCCAAAAAAAGACGGGTTTACATTAGCAAAAGAAATACGAATGGAAGATGATACCATTCCTATTATTTTTCTCACAGCAAAATCACAAACTCAAGATGTGGTAGAAGGTTTTACAATTGGTGGCAATGATTATTTAAAAAAACCTTTTAGTATTGAAGAACTTATTGTCCGTATTAATAATTTGTTGGACAGAACCAAGCTTCAAAAAAATTCTGAGGTATTAATAATTGGTGACTATATATTCGACTTCCCTAAACAGACTTTGCAGTTCCGTGAAGAAGCATCTATTCAGCTTACACATCGCGAAGCGCATTTACTTTTCCATTTGATGAAGAATAAGAACGAAGTATTAGATCGCTCGTTGATTTTAAACAAACTCTGGGGAACGGATGATTTTTTTGCAGCAAGAAGCATGGATGTATTCATTACAAAACTTCGTAAAAAGCTTAAGCAAGATGATTCCATACAAATAGTTAACGTGAGGGGGTTTGGCTATAAACTCATCTGCTAAATTATGGTTTGATTTTTGTACTTTGCATAAGACATGCAGTACTTAAAAGTTATCTTACTATTTGTGGTTTTTCCTTTATTTTCTCAAAAGAATGTAGAGCTCAAATTCGTTTCCAAAGAAAAATCTAATTTAAAGTATCTTGTTGGCGTAGATAATTTTGGAGATTTCTATCATTTCGACAAACAAAATATCTTCGTACAAAGAAAATCAGGAAAGACTATAGATTTTGCAGATATCCAACTAGGAAACGTTACCTCTGTTGATGCCTTTAATCCCTTAAAGATAAACGCTTTTTATAATGACTTTAATACTGTATTAGTTCTTGATAATAGACTCAATGAAATATACAGAATCAACTTCAACGAAATATCACCATATCGAAATGTATCCCATGTCTCTACTGGATATGACAATACCATTTGGATATACAATCAAGACTCTCAACAATTAGAGCTTTTTGATTATAAACAGCACATCACAAAAACTAAAACATTACCAGTAACAAATACTGTTCTCCATCTTGCAAGCAATTATAATTTTGTTTGGTTACTTACAGATAAACATCTTATATCTTATAGTTATTTTGGAAGTATGCTTTCTAAAATTGAAAATGATGGCTATACAGACCTGATTGAGATTAATGAGAATATCATTTTAAAAAAGGAAAACAAGCTGTTTTTTTTCGATGGAGTCGATAATATTACCCCTTTAGATTTGCCCGAATTGTTAATAAAAGCATTTTTTGCTACCGATGAAACCTTGTATATTTACGACGGAGAATTTCTTCATCAATACCAACTAAAAATCTCTTAGACTATGCATGTTGCAATTGCCGGAAACATCGGCGCAGGGAAGACGACGCTCACAAAGTTACTGGCCAAGCACTACAAATGGGAAGCACAATTAGAAGATGTTGTAGACAATCCATACCTAGATGATTTTTATAATCAAATGGAACGTTGGTCTTTTAATCTGCAAGTCTATTTCCTAAATAGTCGTTTTCGTCAGGTATTGCAAATACGCGAAAGTGGTAAAGACATTATTCAAGACAGAACCATCTATGAGGATGCACATATTTTTGCACCCAATCTGCATGCTATGGGATTAATGACCAATCGTGATTTTGAAAACTACAAATCACTTTTTGACTTAATGGAGTCTTTAGTTCAAGGTCCCGATTTATTGATTTATCTAAGAAGTTCCATTCCTAATCTTGTAAGCCAGATACACAAGCGTGGACGCGATTACGAAAACACCATTAGTATCGACTATTTAAGTCGTTTGAATGAACGTTATGAGGCTTGGATTCACGGTTACGATAAAGGAAAACTTTTAATCATTGATGTTGATGATTTGGATTTTGTAGATCAACCTGAAGACCTAGGAAGTATTATTACTAAAATTGATGCTGAAATTCACGGTTTATTTTAGAAAACCATGTGCTCTTGCGTGGCGCATTGCCTCTTCACTATTATTTACCAATAGCGATGGTATTTTACTCCTTTTTAATAATTCTGAAACTCGAGTAATTCGCTTTTCGCTTTTTACACTTCTTAAGTAAATAGCTTTTACCTGCTTAGGATAAGCATCTGCAAGCTCCAGATAAATGTCTGGGTCTTTTTCACCACTATCACCAATCAGTATAAAGGACATATAAGGATAAGTCTCTAAAACATTGATAATTTCTTGTTGCTTTATTGGCTTTTCATTAGGTGCTTTCTTTCTTAAAATATCTTTGAAACTCCTCAATAAAATTGGACCCTTAGGAAAGCTATTCTCGTTCAGAAAAAACTCTAGATATCGATATAAATTCCAGGGGCTATGACTTACATAAAAAACCGGATTAGCCTCTTTCCCCGATACGCCTCTATGCAATTTATGGTAAAATTCAGCTGCACCTTCAAGAGGAATTCGTTTTTTAGCAGGTCTGAAAATAGTATTATAGATTACCTGCCACTTTAAGCTTGAAACAACACCAGTATGTAAAATAGTATCATCTATATCGCTAATGACTCCAAAAGATGAATTTTTTGATGGTATTAACAACTCTCCAACAAATCGATTTCCTTGTTGAATTTTTCGTTTAAGGTTGACGTTTTCATAAGACACTTCATAATTAAGCCAACCTTCTGTATCTGTCATAGCATCTAAATCTTCTATAGATTCGTCTATGCGATAATACCCATGAGAGTCTGAAACAACTTTTAGTATTTTACCATTGGGTAATTTAACGTTTAGAGGAGCATGTTTTATTTCATCCGTTTCAAAACGCTTCCATGAATTAACAAGCAGGCTAAAATAGCTTTTCTTAGACAAATCAATTACCTCATCTTCTAATGCACGACCTCTTATATGAAAGTGCGATGCTGTACCATAGCTCTGGAAAGCAATAATCTGTAATGGGTCTTTTTTAAACCAGCTCACTTAATTTTTCATTACTATTGTGTAATAGGAATCTTTCCAGCCTTTTCTTGGATATGCTTTACTTTTTTTATATTTCACAGAATCTATTTTATACTTATGATTAAATTCAGAAGCAGATTTCTTTCTGATTGAATCATCAAACCATATTTTTCTTGGCTTTTCGTCTTTTACACTATTTTCCCAATTCTTTAAATCAGCAACTCTAATACTATCCAAACTTTCGACACCAGTAATATCAATACTAGATTTCATTTCTGTAAAATTAGCATGTGAAAGATTCGCTCCTTGAAAATTTGCGTTCTTTAATCTTACATTATTAAAAACAATATATTCAAGAGTAGAATTTCTGAAATCAGCACCTGTAAAATCTCCCTTTAGACTATTCCCGGATAAATCCGCATTTCTCAAATCTGCATAGCTAAAATCACACTTTTTAAAGATTTCATTTCCAAGCCAAATTTTATCTATTCCGCTTTCTGAAAGGGCAACAACCAATTGCCCTCTCTCTGGGCTTAAAGGTGATTCTCTAAGTTTTCCATCCTCATAATATAGATATGGTTTCATAGATCGGCTAAGACTAATAATTCGACCTTTCAAACCATCTGAAACACGAGCTATGGTATCTTCAGGTTTTGGGTTTTCCAATTCTCTGTTAATATCACTTAATATTTCTCCCATTATAAACATTTGTGAAGATCTTCTTGATGCCTCTGAAAGATAGTTTTGATCAGAAATCAGTCTTGTTTGAATGCTCACATAATATAATGTTATTATAGTAGCTATTAGTGTTACATATATTGGAAGGTTTTTGAGTATACTCTTCTTTCTTTCAGTTCTTCTACTTTCCTTCAATCGATTATTCTCTTTACTTAACCGTTTATTCTCTTCATCAAGTCTATTGTTCTTATTAACAAGGATTTCGTTTTGCCTAGCAATCTCCTCTTTTTTCATTTTTTCCGATTCACATTATTAGAAATAAGGGAAAAAGATAAATAATTTTAAACAAAAAAGCCACTCAAATGAGTAGCTCTTTTACTATAGTTTTTATAAAACTTAGTAGTCCTGTTTCGCTTTTTCAATTTCTTTCTCTACAATGATTTTTTTCTTCTTAACATCAACCTTGGCATCTACATCTTCTTTCATAGCTTCTACTTTACTTTTAACCTCTTCTACAGTTCCCTCAATTACTTTATCTTCAGTAACTGTTTCACCATTTTCAGTTGTTGTTGTAGTTACAACTGCTTTAGCTGTGCCATCATCATTAGCTTCCATCTTAACTTCAACTTGTTTGCCGTTTCCAACACCTCCACTTCCTTCAGTATGCAACCCAGCACCATGAAGCTCTTGAATTTTAGACTTTACTTCTGCCTCAGTGCCCTTTATTTTTTGAATCTCTTTCACTTTCTTCCCATTTTTGATTGTAATAGTTTCAACAGTAGCAACATAAAGCCCCCCTTCTTTTTCCATATTGACCTTAACTTCTTTTTCTGAAACCTCTTCACCTTCAGACAAAAATTTAGCGTCTCCTTTAACTATGTGTTTATTACCATCTTTATCTATCCATACGTTTTCTTCTTCATGCATTGCCATACCATCCTCTGTATGTCCGCCTAGGATTGGAGCAATTACTAATCCAATTAAACATGTAAGTTTAATCAAAATATTCATTGATGGTCCAGACGTATCTTTAAAAGGGTCTCCAACAGTATCACCTGTTACAGCAGCTTTATGCGCATCAGAACCTTTATATGTCATTTCTCC
>CALDUJ010000189.1 GCA_937923735.1 uncultured Flavobacteriaceae bacterium
AAGTTAGTAAAATGGAATTTTCAATTGCTTGGATATTCTCCGTTGAATCCATTTGGTTTTTGAAACAAAAATAATCAGCGACAATAATATCTCCATTTGGATAATAAAATTTTGATGTAGCTTTTTTTCCATTGTCGTCAATATATCTTGAAACTAAAACACCTTGATAAAGAATCCCAATTATGTTCATTTTTTCTCCATATTTTATGAAGTAATCATTCTTTTTCAGTTCAATTGGTTTGAATCTTTTTGACAGCTCTATGATGGAATCTGGCGATAATCCATTCTTATTTAGTATTTCGTTTATGTTTAGTTCCAATTTTTCTTTAAATGTTGCCTAATGTAAAGATATGATTCCGTTTCAATGAATTATATCAGTCGTTAACGAAGTTCGTCTATTTTTTTAATAAAGTCAACTATTAAAGGGATTTTGAAAACAACCATTTAAGTAAATCTGGCTCAGCAAAAGTATTGGTCCAGCTATCGTGTTCTACATTAGGGTATAAGGTCAATTTTACATCCGCTCCTGCTTGTTTTAAAGCATCATACATTTGTTGGGAATATTCAGGAGGTACAACTCTATCTTCAGTACCATGAAAAATCCACCAACTAGGATTGCTAATATGCTTTGCTATTTTAGCATTTGCACCACCGCAAATTGGGAAGGCTGCAGCAAAGAGTTTTGGATTGTTGTAAACTATCTCAAATGTTCCCATACCACCCAAAGAAAGACCACCTACGTAAAACCGATTACTATCCAGGTTGAATTGATTTTTTAATTTTTTAATAAGTGCTTTCAGGAGTTCTTGATGTTTTACCTTTTCCGGTTTTTCAGGGTAATTAAATACCCTTGGTGATGTATTGTTGCTTTCAAAACTCGACCATAAATGGTCTTTTGCCAATTGCGGAAAAACAACAATAGCAGGATAATCACGCCTTACGGATTCCTTTAAAAACAAGTCAGCTCCGTGGGTCAGCTGAGCTTCATTATCATTGCCGCGTTCGCCCGACCCATGTAAAAACAAAATAAGTGGATATTTTACACTTGGATTATAATTTTTAGGCAATAATATTCTATAGGGTAAATTGCCTTTTTTGGATGTCAGTACATCTTTTTTATACATGCTTAAATCTTGACTTTTGGCATCACTGGAATGGAGCATAAGTACAAGAATTATACAGGTAATACATATTCTAGAAATGGGTGTTTTTAACATTTTGCAATTGATTGTTTTGTGAAAAATGAAGTTACGAAAGATTACTGAAAATTCTTCAGGCCTTCATAAATAATAATACTCACAGCATTAGATAAGTTTAAGCTCCTAATATGTTCATTAAACATGGGGATTTTATACAATTGATGAGCGTGTTTTTTTGTTATATCGTCCGATAAACCAACGGATTCCTTTCCGAATATCAAGAACATGTCTTTTTTAAATGGAATGTCCCAGTGGTTTTGCTGTCCGTGACTAGATAAAAAAGCCATGTCTTTACCTTTATGACTATTGAAAAATTCCTCGCTAGACTCGTAAAAATTAACAGAAAGATGTTGCCAATAGTCCAAACCAGCACGCTTTAATTTTGTGTCTGTAATTTCGAAACCTAGAGGTTTTACCAAATGTAAATGACAGCCTGATGCCAATGCCAATCTCCCAATATTACCTGTGTTGTTAGGTATTTCAGGTTCTATGAGGACAATATTAAATGCCATTCTTAGAAGTTAATTTCACGATAATTAATCTCATTAATAAAACAAACGGATAACCATGCATGACCACATCCAACCAGTCATGCGCTTGCATACCATTAGCACCACCAGCAATCCACTTTATTTTTCCCCAGAGATGAGGTTCTGGATAAAAAGGAGCTAGTCCAAATGTTAAACAAAGTAGTATGATAACTCTCCAGTCGTTCAGTAATTTTAGCATGCAAAGGTTTAGTTTAGAGGAGCACTCAAGATATTATAAAAGGTTTTAATACCATATTTTATATTTTTAATCTTCAAGTTTTCATTAGGACTATGTTGGTTATTATCTGGATTCACCATCGGAATAATAATCGCAGGAATATCCAATTCATTAATAAAGGGAGCAATAGGTACAGTGCCTCCCATAATTCTTATTTTAACCAATGTGTCATTATCCTTTGTCATGGCTTTTTCTAACCATGAGACAAACGGAATAGTCATATCTGTTCTAAAAGCATCTGTAACAGACCCGCTTTTAAAAGTGATTATTTTATCGTGGAGCATACGTTCTTCAAGTGTTGGCTCTTTATCAGTTACATAGAATCCTTGTTTTTCGATATAATTTTTTATGAGGGTTTTTAATTTAGTGCCATCTGTTTCAGGGACTAGTCGAATATCGATATCTGCTGTCGCAGTAGCAGGTACAATAGTTCGCGCCTTTTTCCCTGTCCAACCAGAAGAAAGCCCTCGAACATTTAGTGAGGGGAATTGAAGTGCCTCCTGATAAAAATCACCCACCTTGTCAGGCGTTTTTACAACAAGGTTTTTTAAAATTTGTTCTTGGTTATCGGGTACACTTTTTAGAATATCTCTAGTCTTAGAGTCAAGTGAGATGCCATCATAATATCCGTCAATCATTACTTTCCCAGTGTCATCTTTAAAAGTGGATAGTAATTTAGATAAAATAAATCCAGGGTTAGGAGCGTAGTTACCGTAATGACCACTATGTTGAGGTTTGATGGGGCCATAAGTTGTTAAGCTAATGGTAGTAATACCTCTACAACCAAAAACGAGCGTCGGATTATCCGACACATGTAATGGCCCATCAGTAATAAGCAGATAATCTGCTTTGAGAAGTTCACGATTTTCTTTCACCGCTTTAGGAAGTGGTTTACTGCTTTTTTCCTCTTCACTGTCCAGTATCACCTTTACGTTGTAAGGAGCAGATTTTCCGTTTTCCTTAAGTAAATCAATAGCCTGAAGCAGCATAATAATAGGGCCTTTATCGTCTGATGTAGAGCGCCCAAAAACGCGCCAATCCTCATTTATTTTGCCACCCAAGTTTGACCAATCAATTGCAGACCATGAGTCTATGGTTTTTTCCTTTAAAACAACTTTATACGGGTCTTCCTGATTCCATTTAGAAGGGTCTACCGCTTGACCATCAAAATGCATATAGAATAATATGGTTTTCGCTCCTTCAATTTTTGGGAGCTCAGCAAAAAATAGTGGTTGTCCCTCGGTTGGTAAGATGGAAGTTTTAAAACCGCGTTGACTGAATTTACTTTCTAGCCAGGTTATATTTTTTTGAATGTCCTCGGCATAAAGCGCATCATTGGGAATAGCGATAAACTCTTTTAATTCCTCAAGTGCTGGTTTCAATTTATTGTCAAAATCCTGAGAGAAGACAATTGAATTAATACCTATGAGTGTAATTAAGAGTAGTTTTTTCATTTTAGATTAATTAAAAAATAAAGTTACTCAAATTATAGGCAATACTACTTATTTAGTATTTCATGAGTAAAGGTATCAATTGAATTAACTCCTTTATTACTTAAATGTTTAATAAAAGCGGAACCAATAATTGCCCCTTTTGTGTATTGAGTAGCTCGTGCGAAGGTCTCATTATTACTAATCCCAAAACCAACGATTTGTGGGTTGTTAAGATTCATGTCTGCGATACGCTTAAAATAATTAGTTTGTGTGTCTCCAAACCCAGATTGACTCCCTGTGACGCTGGCACTGCTTACCATGTAAATAAACCCATTTGATATTGAATCGATGAAGTTGATGCGTTCAACAGAAGTCTGAGGTGTTATCAAGAACACATTGATAAGGCCATAGCTCTCAAAAGTAGATTTGT
Source organism: uncultured Flavobacteriaceae bacterium (assembly GCA_937923735.1). GTDB lineage: Bacteria > Bacteroidota > Bacteroidia > Flavobacteriales > Flavobacteriaceae > JABABD01. The sequence continues at coordinate 3,831 of CALDUJ010000189.1, forward strand.
ACTGTTCGTTATAAACATCAACGGGTAAATCGGGAATAATCAAGCCATCAATTCCGATGTCCTGACATTTTTTGCAAAAAGCGTCAACACCATATTGTAACATTGGATTAAAATATCCCATTATAATTAGCGGAATGCTCACGGTCTCTCTTATATATTTTAATTGATTAAAAAGAACTTCTGTTGTCATACCGTTCTTTAAGGCTTGTGTGGAACTAGCCTGAATTGTTGGGCCATCTGCTAATGGGTCGCTAAAGGGTAACCCGATTTCAATCATATCAACACCACTCTTTTCTAAATTTTGAATTATGGTTGTAGTGTCCTCAAGATTAGGGTAGCCTGCTGTAAAATATATGGAAAGAAGCTTTTTGTCTTCTTGTAGTTTTTTATTGATTCTGTTCATTGTTATAAATTGAAATAGTCAATGTAATTATTTAAATCTTTATCGCCCCGTCCTGATAAACTAATAACTACTACATCATCTGGTTTAAATGTCTTATGTCCAAAAATGGCTAAAGCATGGCTCGTTTCTATCGCGGGGATTATGCCTTCCAACTGAGCAAGCTCAAGACCAGCAGTCATAGCCTCATCATCTGTAGCCGAATAAAATTCGCCTCTTCCGGTTTTATATAAATGCGAATGTAAAGGACCGACACCTGGATAATCTAGTCCTGCAGAAATAGAATAGGGCTCTGTTATTTGCCCGTCATCGGTTTGCATTAACAACGTTTTACAACCATGGATGATACCTTCTTTTCCGAGTACAGATGTTGCTGCACTTTCGCCTGAATGGATACCTTTTCCCGCTGCCTCTACTGCTATAATACTAACATTTTTATCTTCTAAGAAATGATAGTAGGTTCCAGCAGCATTACTACCACCACCAATACAAGCGACAACATAATCAGGGTTTTCTCGTCCTTCTTTTTCTTTTAATTGCCATTTTATTTCTTCAGAAATGACTGATTGAAATTTGGTAACCATATCTGGATAAGGATGTGGACCAATGGCAGAACCAATAATGTAGTGTGTGTCCACTGGATTATTTATCCAATCACGAATAGCTTCGTTGGTTGCGTCTTTAAGTGTACGGCTTCCTGAAAGAGCCGGTACGACCTGAGCGCCTAACATTTTCATTCTAGCGACGTTTGGTGCTTGACGCGCAATATCAATCTCTCCCATGTACACAATACATTCCAAACCCATTAA
>CALDUJ010000190.1 GCA_937923735.1 uncultured Flavobacteriaceae bacterium
TGCAATCCGTTTGCTGCTAGGCCTTCTAAAATTACTTGGCTAAACCTTACAACAGCGTTCTTGAATACAAATTGCCCGTTCATATAAGGAAAATAACTTTCGTCATTAGGATCGTTTTCTGCAATAATATCGTTCACCCAACGCTTACCCATCCCTGGTGCTACTAATACCAATTCTTCAGCATGCTCTCCTTGAGAATGTAAATGTGTTGATAATATACCTTTTGTAGTATCTTCTTCTCTCGTTAATAACGCTGCTCCAGCGCCATCTCCAAAAATAACTGTTACACCTCTTCCACGAGTTGTTTTATCCAATCCATGTGAATGCAATTCACTTCCAATAACAAGTACGTTTTTATACATTCCTGTTTTAATAAAGTTATCGGCAACTGAAATAGCATATACAAATCCTGAACATTGATTTCTTACGTCTAAAGCACCAACAGTTTTAATATCTAAAGCATGCTGTACTTGTACACCAGGCCCTGGAAAATACATATCTGGGCTAAGGGTCGCGAATATGATAAAATCTATCTCATCTTTATCAATTCCTGCACGTTCAATTGCCACTTTAGCAGCTTTCACACCCATTGTAGCCGTTGTGTCTCCTGAACCTTTTTCTACCCAACGCCGTTCTTTTATACCGGTTCTTTCAGTAATCCATTCATCATTCGTATCCATCATTTTGGATAAATCGTCGTTTGTAACCACATTATCAGGAACATAATGCCCTAAACCTATTATCTTGGAATTGTACATTGAAAATATTTTATTTTCATTTCCGCGAAGGCGGAAAACTGAATTTCTAGAATGCAATTTAAGTAATTAAGAATTGATACAAAAGTAGAGCGCGCCTCAACCAAAAAGCGCGCTCCTAAAAAACAACCTAACCAATAATAAACCAATTATAGGTACTTTCTAACTCATTGCTTCACTTTCGAGTTTTGAGTCTTTCATATATTTTTTGTAGTTATTTACTATTACCTTAGAACCTAAGTCGTGTAACAAATTATACAAGCCGAAAAATGTTCTGTTTATGTATAAAAAGTGTTTGCTGCCTCGATTACCATTCATCTTTCTTAACTTGGTATCATTCGAGAATTGCTCGCTTAAATCAGCTATTTTAGACCAAAAAGTTTCATCTGAAAAATCAAATTCTTCGTTATGAAATGGGCTAGTAAATAAGCTGAGCATTTGGTGAAAAAGCTCCGAGAAAAACTTGATTTCTTCAGGAGAATCGTCTTCTCGGAGAATTTCCAACTCAAACATTTTTTGCATGAAAACATCGGGATTATTAATGTTTTCATACTTGGCTAATTCAAAATAGGGATTATAAAATTCGTTTGGCACGTGTTTGATACAGCCAAAATCAATCGCTATTAAATTAAAATCATTATCCACCAAAAAATTGCCTGGATGTGGATCTGCATGAACTCGCTTTAAAGCATGCATCTGGTACATATAAAAGTCCCAAAGTGTTTGCCCAAGCTTATCATTATTTTTTTGATGTGTGTCTGTCTTTACATATTCCGAAAGGTGCTGACCTGTCATCCAATCCATTGTTATAATACGCTCACTTGAGAGGTTCTCGTAATACTCAGGAAATTTAAGATTTGGGATATGAGAACAAGCCTCTGTAATTTCTTTACTTTGTTTAATTTCTAAAAGATAATTAGTTTCTTCAATAAGCTTATTTTCTACTTCCTTAAAATACTTGTCGCTATCTTGACCTTGTAGATTAAACATTCTGATGGCGATTGGTTTTACAATCGCCAAATCAGAACTTATACTGTCTGCCACTCCAGGGTATTGAATTTTCACAGCTAACTTTTTCCCATCCTTAATTGCTTTATGTACCTGACCGATACTGGCAGCATTTACAGACTGAGCGGCAAACGTATCGAATATCTCTTCTGGGTATCCTCCAATATATTTTTTAAATGTTTTTCTAACCAAAGGTGCCGATAATGGTGGCACAGAGAACTGCGCTAAACTAAAACGCTCAACATAAGCACTTGGCAAGAGATTTTTCTCCATACTCAGCATTTGTGCTACTTTTAAAGCACTACCCTTAAGACTTTTTAGGCCATCATATATATCTGTGGCATTATCTTCGTTTAGTTGATCTTTGGTAGTATCCGAATTTAATAATTTCGACCCGTAATACTTCAAATAATTACCACCCACTTTTGCACCTGTTTTTACAAGTGTTGTTGTACGTTGCAATTTTGAAGTCGGTATTTTATCTAGCGTTTTCAATAGGGTCGTATTTACATCATTTTTTCTTTCCAAAGGAATTTCCCAAGGTCAATTACTGATTCTAACGGTGTCGTTTCAAACACATCAAAAACTGTATTTACGGACTTTTCGATAATCACATCTGTTTTTTCAAAACCTGCGGATTCATCATCCATCCAATATTTTAGTATGAATAAAAATTGCACCCAAGCACCTTCCGAAAATATTGTTGTGTTATGCTTGGTAATTTTCAGTTGCTTATTCTCGTTACTTTCTTCAATCAATTCAGAAGCAAAGGCCTTAATATGCTTACGTATACCTTTAAGTTGCTCAAGGCTCTTTAGCATATTCTGATTGTTGTGATCCTGTAAAGTAAACAGCACATAGCTCCTATTAAGTTTTAACACCTCAAAAAAAGTATAATAATATGTTAGCATCTTTTCTCTATTGCTGTAAGACGCATAACTTTTATCGTTGTTGAGTACTTCGAGAGTGTTTATGTGAAACGCATTCCAAATAGATTTGCGTACAGATTCTAGAGACCCAAAAAGGCTGTAAAAATCTTGTTCACTAATGCTTTCGTCTACACAGAACTTAAAAACTGTATTTGGCATTTTATCGTGGTTGAGCACATAATTCATATATGCCGCCATGACAGTTGTTTTGTCAATACCTTTTTTTCTGGTAGGTTTCTTAGATGCGGTTTTCTTTGCCATAACTCAATTTAGTTGTATAACAGTGTAAAGGTAATAATTGTTTAATTTATTTTAATTATTGTTAAACAAAATGTTTTGTTAAAGTTTTAAATGTCAGTTTGGCAGTTTAGTACGATTGGCATTTTTGTTGACTAGTACACAACAAGAAATTAATAATAACTCTGTCAGTTCGAGTGGAGTCGAGAACTAAAACACCTCTCGACTCCGCTCGAGGAGACAGTAGAAAAATAAACACATATATCATGGCAAAAGGAACTATTAACGTTTCAGTTGAAAACATCTTCCCACTCATCAAGAAATTTTTGTATAGTGACCACGAAATTTTCCTAAGAGAGCTTATTAGTAACGCGACAGACGCTACTATGAAGTTAAAACACCTTACGAACATAGGTGAATCAAAATCTGAGTACGGTAATCCGCAAATCGAAGTTAAAATCGATAAGGAAGGAAAGAAACTGCATATCATTGACCAAGGTTTGGGAATGACAGCAGACGAGGTTGAAAAGTATATTAACCAAGTAGCCTTTTCTGGTGCGGAAGAATTCTTAGATCAATACAAAGACAAAGTTGAAGATGCAGGAATCATAGGCCATTTTGGTCTTGGTTTCTACTCAGCTTTTATGGTAGCAGACAAAGTGGAGATTTTAACCAAATCGCACACAGGTGCTGATGCAGCACATTGGACTTGCGATGGATCTCCTGAATTTACATTAGTAAAAGGAAAGAAAAAAGATAGAGGAACAGAAATCATCTTGCATATCGCAGAAGACTCTACTGAATTCTTGGAGGAAGCACGAATTACGAGTTTACTTAACAAGTATAACAAGTTTATGCCAATCCCGATTAAATTTGGTAGTAAAGAAATTAATGATCCTGATCATACCCCAGAAACAACAACTGATAAAGATGGGAAAGAAACTACAGAGCCTCATAAACAAATTACAGTTGACAATATCATTAATAATCCTAATCCAGCATGGTCAAAGCAACCGACAGATTTAAAAGAGGAGGATTACAAAGGGTTCTATAGAGAGCTGTATCCAATGCAATTTGAAGAGCCGCTGTTTAATATTCACTTAAATGTGGACTACCCATTTAACTTGACAGGTATTTTGTATTTCCCAAAGTTGGGTAATGATATGAATATCCAAAAGGACCGCATCCAACTATATCAAAACCAGGTATTTGTCACGGATAATGTAGAAGGCATTGTACCAGAATTCTTGACAATGCTAAGAGGTGTTATCGACTCTCCAGACATTCCGTTGAACGTGTCTCGTAGCTATTTACAAGCTGATGGCGCCGTTAAGAAAATCTCTTCGTACATCACCCGTAAGGTAGCAGACAAGTTAAAGTCATTGTTTAACGACAACCGTGAGGATTTTGAGGCGAAATGGAATGATATTAAAGTTGTTATTGAATACGGAATGCTCTCTGAAGAAAAATTCTTCGAAAAGTCAGATGCTTTTATGCTATATCCAAATGTAGATGGCACCTATTTTACCTATGAAGAATTAGAAACCAAAATAAAGGATAACCAAACTGACAAAGATGACAAGTTGATTATTCTTTATGCTTCAAATAAAGACGAACAACACAGCTACATCCAAGCTGCTAAAGACAAAGGTTACGAAGTCTTATTATTAGATTCGCCAATTGTATCGCACCTTATCCAGAAATTGGAAAGCACTAAAGAGAACGTTTCTTTTGTGCGTGTAGATGGTGATTCAATTGATAAACTCATCAAGAAAGAAGACACCACAATTTCTAAATTAGATGAAGACCAAACAAAGGCTTTAGATGAATTGTTAAAAGAAGTGATTCCATCTGAAAAATTCTCAGTTCAGTTAGAAGCTATGGACAGTGATGCAGCACCTTTTATGATTACGCAGCCTGAATTTATGCGTCGTATGAAAGAAATGCAAGCTACTGGTGGCGGTGGTATGAATATGTTTGGTAATATGCCAGAGATATACAATTTGGTAGTAAACACGAATTCCGAATTGGTAGGCGAAATTCTTGGCACAAAAACTAAGAAGAAACAAACACGCTTAATCAATCAGTCATTAGATTTGGCAAGGTTATCTCAAGGCTTATTGAAGGGCGAAGAGCTTACTAATTTTATTAAACGTAGTTACGAAATGATAAAATAAGGAGATTTTTGTTCAGTGTTTTGCAAAAAACACTGCAAACAAAAAACGAACTTAGGAAATCATTCAGCGGAGCTAAATGATAAAATAGTTTGTCATACTGAACTTGTTTCAGTATCTCATAATTTAAACCGTTTTCCATAAAGAAGCGGTTTTTTGTTTCTTGACTTTAAGAAAAAAATAGTTGAACTTGGTTAACGAACGATATAATTCATTGAAAAGGAATCACATCTTTACATTAGGTGTAATTTGAAAATCGAGCAAAATTTGTATTTTTTACCAATTTTTGGTAAATTCGATTTAAAATAAAATTATGAAGAATACATCCATATCACTCGGAAATTATTTTGACCAGTTTGTACAAACTCAAGTTTATGCTGGTCGATACAAGAATGTTAGCGAAGTTATAAGAGCTGGACTTAGAATGCTGGAGAATGAAGAAAGTAAAGTAATCGCTTTAAGAAATGCTATACAGGAAGGATTGAACAGTCCTTTAGTCGAGGATTTTGACTTTGATGAAAACCTTAAACGATTAAAAGCCGAAAAAAGAAAGAATGGCTAAAGCTATACTTAGACAAGAAGCCATTGATGACTTAAATAGTATATGGGACTACACTATCGAAAAATGGTCTGAAAAACAAGCTGATAAATATTATGCCACAGTAAAAATGGCTTGTAATGGAATTGGAGAAAATCCTGATATCGGAAAAGAATATGATGGAATAAGCGTGAACCTACTCGGACTCAAATCTGGAAAACACATAATATTCTATCAACAGGTATCAAATAATAGAATCGAAATCATCAGAATTTTACACGAGAGAATGGATTTGAAAAATAGAATGACCGAATAAAAACTACACCCAACACAACCTCCTATAAACAATACGATCTTCGGACTTAATCGCTGGGTTTGTGTATTTTTATGAAGCCTGCCTGCCGGCAGGCAGGTCCGCAAAATCTTTTGCCCCGAAGCGTCGGGGTTGCTCTGGACAAGAAAAAATAAATCAAAACAAAAAGATTTCGCTATGTGCTTGACGGAAAGCAAATGCTAGTTTGCTCCCGTAATGTTCATAACTCAACCGTTAACGAAACTCAAAAATAAGCCTACTTTTTTCTCGTACCTTTGCCATCAAACCTTCTGAATGTCCTTTAAAGACCTAAACCTTAACAAACCCATTTTACGCGCTGTTACCGAGCAAGGTTATGACAACCCAACATTGGTTCAAGAAAAAACGATTCCGTTAGTGTTAGCTAAACGTGATGTCATTACCTCAGCACAAACAGGTACAGGAAAAACAGCAGCTTTTGCCCTACCCATTTTACAGTTGTTATTTGATAAGCAAGATGCTGAAAAAGGTGGTAAAAAAATAAAAGCACTAATAGTTAGCCCGACCAGAGAGCTAGCCATACAAATACATGAAAATTTTAAAACCTACAGCAAATACACCAACCTGAGAACAGGTTTAGTGTTTGGTGGCACTTCTATCGAACCTCAAAAAGACATATTAAAAAAAGGTGTTGATATTTTGATAGCAACGCCAGGACGCTTATTGGATTTGCACAAACAAGACTTTATAAATCTAACATATATTGAAACACTTGTCTTAGACGAGGCCGATTTGATGTTGGATATGGGATTTATTGATGATGTTCGCAAGATTGAACGTTTATGCCCAGAAACCAAGCAAACCCTTTTGTTTTCTGCTACGATTCCACATAAGGTGGAGCACCTTGCCAATACAATTCTTAACAACCCTGAACGTATTGAGGTGACACCTAACAATGCGACTTCAAAAAATCTAGGACAACTCCTCTACTATGTACCAAAGAAAAACAAAATAGCATTGTGCTTGCACTTGCTTCGCAATACCATTAAAGGAAACATTATCATATTTAGACGCACGAAATATGGCGTGGATAAATTAGAGAAAACACTCCTCAAAAACGGCTATAAAGCTGATGGTATTCATGGTGACAAATCACAAAGCGATAGACAAATAGCCCTAAATCGTTTTAAAAAAGGAGAAGTACATATCCTCATCGCAACCGATGTTGCCGCCCGTGGTATAGATGTCGATAATTTGGATGCTGTTGTGAATTTCGATTTACCAAATATCCCTGAAACCTATGTTCATAGGATTGGTAGAACAGCTCGTGCTGGTAAAGGTGGTATTGCTTATGCGTTCTGTTCCGCTGACGAAAAAACCTATATTAAGGATATTCAGAAACTCATTAATCTTCAATTAGATATTATTGAAGACCACCCATATCCACTGGACCCAAAAGCAAAGCCCATAGTTCATAAAACACCGGGGAAAAGCAAACATCGTAAAGGGCGAAAAAGTCAAGCTTCTAAAAAGAAAAAGAAGCGTTGGTATTAAATTAGATAGTAGACCACTTCGTTGTTAGATGTTAGACCGCTTCGCTGTTAGATTGTATCAATTATAATTATCTTTAGGTTATGAGAGTAGTTTCTGCCAATATTGCAAAACCGAGAATAATTCAATGGCAAGGAAAAGATGTGCAAACTGGTATCTATAAACTACCAACTAACCAGCCTATACAGTTAGATTTCGAAAATGTAAAAGGTGATGAAGTGAGCGACCGTCGTGTTCATGGCGGTATTTATAAAGCTTGCTATCTCTATGCTTCAGATGATTATTCTTATTGGCAAAATTTGTATCCAAACTTAGATTGGGATTGGGGTATGTTCGGCGAAAACCTCAGTATTGAAGGGTTGGATGAGTCTAAAATTTGTATCGGTGACATATACAAACTAGGCACCTCGATTGTTCAAGTTACCCAACCTCGGGAACCTTGCTATAAATTGGGTGTAAAATTCGGAACAACCAAAATCATAAAGCAATTTATAGAGCATGGGTGTTCTGGCACCTATGTACGCATTATTGAAAAAGGGAAAGTAGCAAAAGACGATACTATGATTCTGATTGAACGACCGAAAGAACTCATTACTACAACTCAATTTCTCGAGTTATTATACAAACCTATTAAAAATCAAACACTCTTAGAAATAGCAATAAATAATGATGCTTTGCCGCTACGAAAACGGATTAAACTTAAAAATTTTATTTAAAGTTGTTATCTTTCAAAAGAAATCATAATCAACCATGAGTCAAGATTATACTAAAGCATCCTTTAAAAAGCTATTAGAAAAACTTCAAGAAGAAAGCTGGCAATTAGAGTTACTAATATCTGGTTTTGCCATATTTGGGTTATTCCAGACTATAGATCCACTCAGAGAAGCTGCGGTTCAAGCTAGAGCTGTTGAAAATATGTATAGTTTTTTCACACTTCAAGTTGTCGCCGTCTCTTGCTACATTTTGTTATTTAATCTTCTTCTACATGTCATTTTAAGAGGGCTTTGGATAGGTGCTTTAGGGCTTCGGTACGTGTCTGGAGATATTGATTATGAAAAGCTTAACTACAGTAAAAAATTCACCAATTATTTAAAGAGAAAAGTAGGCTCTTTTGATAGATATATAAGTACTTTGGAAGATTATTGTAGTGTTATTTTTGCTGTGTCATTCTTGCTTATTTTTTACGTATTAGCTTTTACAGTTATCATGATAACCATAGTGACTAATGCTACACTACTTATAGATAATGATAACATTCCTGGTTGGGTATCGAAGGGGTTTGGCATACCTATAATGCTTTTTTTGGTTTTTGGAATGCTCTTAACTTTTTTCGATTTTGTCACTCAAGGTTGGCTAAAGAAAAAACAATGGATCTCTAAAATTTACTTCCCAATATACTGGGTATTTAGTTTCTTGACTTTATCATTCTTATACAGAGCTTTAGTTTATAATTTTTTAGATAATAAGTTTGGGAAACGACTGAGTTTAATTCTGGTTCCTGTATATTTTCTAATACTTGTTAGCACATCTTTATACTATAACAATTCAAACTATTTTAGGTCTACTAATACAACTACAGACTATTATGCAAATAAGCGAAACTATGAAGAGCTCATTAAAGATGACAAAGGCGTACTTATTGATAAGGTAGCTATTGGCAAAAAAGTAACTACGGACTCTTATTTAAAAGTTTTTGTCGTTTATAAAGATAACATTGAAGACAATATTTTTGATTTTAACGAAGGGCTTAAACCTGAAAAAGACAATCGCGGGTTGAGTTCAGATATTCAATTCGGATCTGGTGATTTTTCATTCACAAAAAAAGATAGCTTAAAACGGGAATATATTAAAACGTTTAATGATGTGTATTCCGTAAGAATAGATTCTGTTGATTTTGATTCTGAGTTTATTTTTGCGCAAAGTAAGACTTCAGAACTAGGTTTCGAGACTTATGTTAAATTAGATAGCGTTAGCCAAGGAAAGCATCTGTTGAAAGTCATTAGAAAAAGAATAAGAAAAAAAGACACAAGTCTCACTAGAGTAGCTCAAATACCTTTCTGGTATTTCAAAGATTAACATAGTTATCGTAACAAATTAATCGAATCTAACACCTATTATATATGAACGGATTTGATATCGTAATGGTTATTGCCATTATCCTTTTTGCTAGATTAGGTGTGAGATTAGTTAGTGGCTATATCAAAATGAAAAAAGAGCAAAAAGAAGAAGACCTCAATGATTAAACACTTAAACGCTTGTTAAAATAGCCTTTAAGCACCATAACCTGTATCATAAACATAATAACAAACATAGTTGCAGCATAGATGATGGATTTTGAAAACGAAAGATTTGATAGTACACTAACTAATTTATTGTCGGAAACAATACTTAAATTCAGAGATTTAAAAAATTCACTTTCTCCTGCACTACCATAAAACGAATACACTAACACTCCAACAATAGCAACTGCAATACCCATCCAAACACGTTTTGAGATTAAAGGCTTGTAAGTTGTAATATCGCTTTCTGCAATGGTTTCGACTTGAGACATAACATTAGTCGTAAAATCCATTGAAGGTATTTCCAAAGGCATTTCCTTAAACAGTTTATCTGTAATTTTTTCTATATGATTATCGACGTTCTCTTTCATAATGTTCAATTATTTCCGGTTCTAATCGGTCCCTTAATATATTTGTCAATTTTTTTCTACTCCTAAAGAGTTTCACTTTTACGTTATTTGCTGTTAACCCAACAATGTCTGCAATTTCTTCCAAAGATAATTCTTCAAAATAAAATAATGTTAATAAGGCATTATCATCACTTGGCAACAATTGTATACAACTTTGTATTGCCAGTTTTCGTTCTTCCTCCTCCATCGTATCCAGAGCATTATCAATGGTTTTTACTTGGTGCTCTGTATATTCATCAATTGCAACTACCTGATGTTCACGTTTATGCTTTTTCAACCTATCTAGACATGTATTATATGCTACACGGTAAATCCATGTCGAGAATTTAGAATCTCCCTTAAAACGATTCAATGAGCGGAATACCTTTATAAATGTATCTTGCGACACTTCCTCAGCTTCCTCTCTATGCTTTACCATGCGTAAAGCCAAAGTAAACACTAAATCTTTATAACGGTCCACCAAGACGCGAAACGATTGCGTATCGCCTGCTAAAACAGCATCAATTAATGGTTGGTCGTTGGTGGTCATTTATATATAGGACGACTTATTGTTTGTTTAGGTTACAATTATGTGAGAAAAATATTTTGACTAAAGTGTAACCTCGATTTCAATACTGTCGTCATAAGCTATGAACCCGATTAAATTAATCAATTAAAAAACAAACATTATGGATCCAGAAATTGTAATACCACTTACCGTCTTCGCAACGATATTCGGTATATTCTATCTTTACTTATCAAGCAGAAACAGAGAACGCTTAGCACTTATCGAAAAAGGCGCAGACGCCAGTATTTTTACCAGAGGCGCAGGAAAATCACCTATCTGGAAAGTCATTATCCTTAACCTTTCCTTATTGCTTATTGGCATTGGCGCAGGAATTTTTATTGCAACTCTAATAGACCATTATTCGTCGTTAGATAGTGATGCCATTTATCCAGCAACAATTTTCTTAACAGCAGGTATAGGCTTATTCATTGGCTTTAAAATAACTAGTAACTTGGACAAAGAATAGAAATTCTACCAGTCAATCATCGGAAAGACCGTTTCAAATTAATGAAGCGGTTTTTTTATGCATCAGCTTTAAGAATCACTATCTTTATACTCACACTAAAACAATTATAAAAATGAAAAACGCATTACTTTCATTATTGATCTTACTACTTGTTTTTTCTTGTAAGGAAGACTCAAAAACAAAAGACACTAATACAAACAGTAAAGCCTTTACAACTTTACTAGACGATTATTATGAAGATGGATTGAAGCTAAACCCATTAAATGCTACTTCGGCTGGGGACAACCGCTATAACGATATACTGCCAAATACATTATCGGATGAGCATGTCACGAAAGTAAAAACATACTACACTGCTTTTAAAAAACGATTAAATGATTTGGATGACAGTAATTTTTCTGAAAGTGAAAAAATGACTAAAGCCATTTTGGAATGGGAATGTGATATTAACCTTGAAGGTTTTAACTACAGACAGGATTTGCGTCCAATTGACCAAATGTGGTCACCGCACCTTACAATTGGACAATGGGCAAGTGGTGCTGGTGCGCAACCTTTTAAAACCGTGGAAGATTATAACAATTGGCTAAGCCGATTAGATGGCTATACAGAATGGCTGCATTCTGCTAAAGCAAAAATGCAGGAAGGGATGAAATTAGGACATGTATTACCAAAATCCTTGGTTTTAAAAGTGTTACCTCAATTACGTGATGGTGCTGTCGAGGATTTAGACAAACACCTTTTCTATTCGCCAATTAAGAATATGCCAGATTCGTTTTCTGATGAAGACAAAAAAATGTTGACTGAAGCCTACTCAAAAAAACTAAAAGAGAAGATTATTCCTGCCTATAGAGACTTGGATAATTTTATGAGCACTGAATACATGAAAGCAGCTAGAACAACTTCCGGCATAGCTGATATTCCTGACGGTAAGGCTTATTACGATTATATGATTAAACTGTTTACAACAACTGATATGACTGCTGATGAAATTCATCAATTAGGATTAAGTGAAGTCGCTCGTATACGCTCCGAAATGGAAAAAGTCATGAAGCAAGTTGGTTTTAAAGGTGACCTTAAAGGATTTTTCGACCACGTTCGTAATAACAAGGAGTTGATGCCTTATACTGACCCTCAACAGGTCATAGATAATTTTAATGCTATTCATGAGCGTATGAAACCGCAAATTGAAAAGCTATTTGGCAATAAACCAAAAACACCATTTGAAGTACGTCGTGTTGAAGCATTCAGAGAAAAATCGGCTGCAGCGCATTACAACCCTGGCAGTAAGGATGGTACAAGACCTGGTGTTTTTTATACGCCAATTCCTGATGTGACTCAGTATAACGTGCATCAAGATGAGACTTTATTTTTGCATGAAGCCATTCCTGGTCATCACTATCAAATTTCTCTGACTCAGGAAAGTGAAGAACTTCCTGAATTTAGGAAGACACTATGGTATAGTGGTTATGGTGAAGGTTGGGCTTTATATGCAGAGTCTCTAGGAAAAGAACTAGGATTATATACAGATCCATACCAGTATTTTGGCACTTTAGCTGCAGAAATGCATAGAGCTATTAGACTTGTTGTTGACACCGGTATGCACTCAAAAGGATGGACTAGAGAGCAAGCTATAGAATACTCTTTGGATAATGAGTCTGAGAGTGAAGCAAGTATCATTTCTGAGATAGAACGATACATGGCCATGCCAGGACAAGCACTCTCTTATAAAATTGGCCAGTTGAAGATTCGCGAGTTACGGACTCAAGCAAAAATGGAATTGGGTGATAAATTTGATATCAGAGAATTTCATAATCAAGTATTAGAAACAGGCTGCGTACCACTGGCTTTGTTAGAAGACAAGATTGGCACATGGATTGCAAAGACAAAAGGTGAATAAACCTTCATGATAAAAAGACATATTACACTTTTATGGATGTTTGGAGCATTAGTTAATTCTTTTGCTCAAACATCCATTCTTGATTCTGAAACCAAAGAACCAGTGTCGTTTGCAACTATATCTTTTGGTAATGGTAATGGAGTTTTTGCAGATGATGAAGGGGTTTTTAAGTTTTCAAAAAAACTATATCCAGATATCGATTCCTTGTTTATCTCTGCTTTAGGTTATGATAAACTAAACATTGCAACACTTAATCTTTCAGACACTTTGTTTCTCGAATCTAAAGAAGATGAGTTACGCACGGTTGTTATAACTTCCCGAAAAAAGTTCAAAAAACAAGAAGTAGAAGCCACGATACACAACGATTATTATAAGTGTTGGCTACCAACTATTGAATCTGAAATTGCTGTATTCTTTCCTAAAGAGGATAAGAAACTCACTAAAATAAGTACTATCAATTTACCTATTAAACTAGAAGCTTCTGATTGGGGTAAACGAAAACGTTCTAAAACCAAAGTGAAAGCTTTTTCAACACTTTTTAGAGCCAGTTTTTACGAAAATGAAAATGGATTTCCAGGTAAAACACTTACTTACGACCAAATTATTTTTAGAGTTACCGAGGCCAGCAGTAATCTGTATGAACTAGATGTTACCGATTACGACATTTATATACCAGAAAATGGCGTTTTTCTATCTATACAAGTGTTAGGGTATACAGACCGAAACGGTAAATTACTACCCAACAAAAAATACCGCGAAGTAAAAACAGCCAAAGGCATTGTAAAAATATCTACAACCTTTAGGCCTTTACTACCATTTACAGATAAGTTTCCAGAAAGTAAGACCTTTGTAAAACGTATTTTTTTGAATGGCAATAAATGGGTGAAATTCGAGAAAAAGAATATCACTAATTCCGACCTATTACGAAAAGGGCAAAACAATTACGGTATGGGATTAGGCTTACAAGTTTACAAAAACTGATTATGAACTATCCTTGGCATTTATACCTCATGGCACTAATCTACATCATTGCAGGTATTATGCATTTTGTAAAGCCTAAGATGTATACTAGGATTATGCCTCGTTATTTGTCAAATCATAAGCTATTGGTTTACATAAGCGGTATTGCGGAAATTCTACTTGGCATTGGACTCTGTTTCCAAGCGACTAAGAATCCATCAATTTACGGAATCATAGCCATGCTCTTTGTTTTCTTACTAGTACATTTCTATATGTTATCTGGAGAAAAAGCATCTGCTGGCATACCAAAGTGGATACTGATACTTAGAATCCCCATGCAATTCGGGCTGATGTATTGGGCTTGGTGGTATTTGTCAATTTAAAATCTAATTATGATTAAAAATTGTTTTGTTTTATTAATAATATCGATTCTGGTTTTTGGTTGTGCAAAACCTTCAAACATGATGTCTTTTAATATTAGATACGATTATCCTAATGGTAAAGAAAATAGTTGGGATAACCGTAAAGAGGGTATCATTAATCTTATCAATAAATACAATCCTGCCATACTAGGTATCCAAGAGGGCTCTAAAAATACTGTTTCGACGCTAAATAAATCGTTAGCTAAATACGAATTTATTGGGGTTGCAACTGACGGAAAAACTGGAGGATTTTACACAGCGATATTTTATGATACAACAAAGTACAAAGTTCTTAACCACTCAACATTTTGGCTTTCGGAAACACCCGACATACCTTCCAAAAGCTGGGGGGCTGGATTAATGAGAATTACCACTTACGGTAAGTTTCTTAGAAAAAAAGATAAGGATACATTACATGTTTTTAACGCCCATTTTGATCACAAAGGACTTTTACCAAAAACGAAATCAGCAGAATTAATTATTAATAAAATCCGAAAACTTAAACTATTAGATAAAAAAACAATTGTCATGGGAGATCTTAATAGTTTAACCAATAGTAAGGCCATTACATCTTTAAAAACTGTTTTAAATGATGGAATAGATATTTCTAAATCCCCACTAACTGGTCCAAAAGGAACTTTTAATTTTTTTAAAAAAGATTATGAGCCAGTACATCGGATTGATTATATTTTTACCAAAAACCTAAAGATTCTCAACTACAAACATTTAGAAAATAGACGTGAAAATGGTTTATGGTTATCCGATCATTTA
Source organism: uncultured Flavobacteriaceae bacterium (assembly GCA_937923735.1). Taxonomy (GTDB): domain Bacteria; phylum Bacteroidota; class Bacteroidia; order Flavobacteriales; family Flavobacteriaceae; genus JABABD01. The sequence continues at coordinate 15,237 of CALDUJ010000190.1, forward strand.
CCAATACTCATAGAAGTGCAACATTAAAGCCTTTTACTATATTCAATTTAGTAAAACATGAAATTAACAGATAAGAAATATCAAATTATCCATTTGGCCGTATTGATAATTGTGGTGGTGCTTTTCTGGAATACTTTACTTGTGTATCCCATTAAGTTATTTGTTGTCATGCTCCATGAAATGAGTCATGGCCTCATGGCTATTGCCTTTGGAGGGAAGATTATTGAAATTTATATTGACTCTCGGATTGGAGGCTACTGCCGATTTCAAATGGCACCAAGTTTCTGGGGCTCATTTATGACGAGCAGCGCTGGCTATTTAGGAAGCTTGTTTTGGGGATCTTTAATATTAATTTTAGCCGTTAAGTCTGAAAGAGACAAATACATTTCATTATCCATTGGCATTATACTGTTAGTACTCTCTTATTTTGTATTGCAGTCAGGAGCCTTTTTTGGAACTGCGATGACTGCAGGTTTAGGGATTTTTATGCTTGTTGCCTATAGATTTTTTGGCCCCTTGTTCCATGATTTATGGCTTAAGTTTATCGGCATAATCTCTTGTGCATATGTCATACTCGATATTAAAAATGATTTAATAGATAATACCAACATTGGCAGTGACGCTGATGCAATTTCCGAATTAATTGGTGTGCCAAGCGTATTTGTAGGTATAACTTGGATGGTGATAGCCTTACTTAATTTGTTCTTTGTGCTTCGTTACATTTACAAAAAACAGAAAATTACTTTTAGTAATCTTGATTCTTAGAATACTAATATTAAAAAATTATCTTTACGGGATAACAGTAACTCGAATCTTACTATATCCTGATTATGTTACGGGATATGAGTAATAAAAGTTACTATATAACTAGTTGGCAATAATTTGAACTATGAGACGAAAATTAACAGTTTTATTAATATTAATTACAACGAATATCTTTAGTCAAACTAAAAATGAGACTGAAGTATGGATTGTAGAAAAGTATAATCAATTTGAAAGAGTCAATTCATTAAGTAATACAATGGATTTATTCTTTGAAAATGACTTTCTCTACTATGAATACTTAAATGCTTTTTTTAAAATAAAAATAAAAGACATAACAGAGATAGAGTTTAAAAAAGAAAAATTTGATAACGATGATAAAGTAGGTTGGATTTCTTTGTGGATACGTTTCGACAAAGGGAATTTATTATATAAAAGAGCTGGTGAAAACGAATTTAGCAAATCAACTGATACAGCTTTTAAAATTCCATTGAGTTCTGACTTGGAAAAAGACGAATATCAGAAAAGGTTGGAAAAAGCATTATTACATCTTATAAAATTAAATGGTGGAAATGCTAAAATTAAAAAAGAAACATTTTAAAATTATTATCGATAATGACTTTAGGAGAATTAAGAAAAGAACTAAATGTTTACAACAAAACCATTAATAATTACATTCAGACCTTCAATTTAAATTTAAATATTCACGCCTTTGTGGAAAAGCCACAAAAAAATGGCATTAGAGATTATCAGGAAATAGACGACAAATTAGTTGAGATTTTAAGAGAACACAGAAAAATGTTAGTGGAATATGAAAATGACTATTATCAAAGTAAAACTGTGACTGATGTTTCAATAAAATTAAGACTTGATATTCCTACAATTGTAGGATATTTGCAAAAAAGGCTAACTACTTATCTCATTATTTCTCAAAAAGAAGACAACAAAAGCAAACAAAATTTAATTGAAAAACTCGATGGCGATGCTCATTACATTTGTCCAGAAAATAGCGGTTTGATTTATGAAAAAACAAAAGTTTATAAAATGTCAAGCTATGATATTTTTAAAAAGATTCAAACTGAAATTCTGAAAAATAGAATTGAAATGAATACAAAATAAAAACTATTGCCAACACCGTGTATAATTAATTGCTTTGGTTAGTGCTCATCTGGAAAATTCCTTCGGAATTTTCTCGGGTTCGTATTTGTTTACTAAATTAGTTGCTTAACCACGCAACTAACCATACACAACAACGTTGTACACAATACCCCAAAAATGCCGAGAATCGAACTTCAGACTGAAATAAAAGCCGACAGAAATATCGTGTTTGACTTGTCGCGAAGTATCGATTTGCACAAAATATCGACTGAACAAACTAATGAAGAAGCAATTGCTGGAAAAACAAGCGGATTAATTGGAATGAATGAAAGTGTAACTTGGAGAGCTAAACACTTTGGAATTTATCAAAAACTGACTTCCAAAATAACGGAATTTGATAGACCGAATTACTTTGCGGACGAGATGGTTAAAGGAGCGTTTGCGGAATTTAAACACGAACATCACTTTGCGGAATCGAATGGCGGAACTTTGATGACTGACTTTTTTGACTACAAATCGCCTTTTGGAATTTTAGGAAAGTTAGCTGACAAGCTCTTTCTGAAAAAGTATATGACTGAATTACTAATTGAAAGAAACCGAATTGTAAAAGAGTTTGCGGAATCTGAAAAATGGAAAGAAATTATAAATGAATAAAGTACTGTGTACAACAATGTATAACCGCAATTACGGCGGATTCGACTACGTCCGAATCCACTCGGAATTGCTAATGTCGGTGCCTAACCGAAATTTAACGCATATTAACCCGTAACTGACGGTTATACGAGACCGTAGCCTTAATTACTTGAAAAATGAGCTTACCAGAAGAATCAATTTTATATCTTTTTAACGGTGAATTATCTAAAGAACAATTGGTTGAATTAGATTGGTATATAAATGATTTAGGAGGATTTAAAAATGAAGAAGTATATTGGTTAAACACACCTGGACCAATTTACACAACACAAACTGACAATTGTGGAACTGGACAACCAGAAGCACCTAAGAATGTTGGTGGAGATGAAAATTATTATGAGTTTATATTCAAGCAACCTTTTAATGAAAAAGAATTATTAGAAATAAAATCATCTGCTGAAGTAGACCCACTGAGTGGATATTACATCGATGGAAATAAATACTGGACAAATGAAAAAATAATCGAATGGTGGGAAAAAATTGAGTCAGTAATCGATTACATGGTGAATCGATATGAGAAAGAACTTCAACTTCCATCTAATCCTCATAATAGACTTTATGATTTTGGGAAAGGATTAGAAGAAGCACATTTTTTTGGACCAATAGAACCTTTACCTAAAAACTATAAAGATGCACTTGATTTTTACCAATATGAAATTAAAAACTATCTAGAATGGTATATGAAATTAAATAATGGAAAAACAATAGAACTGAGAAAAGTTGAGTATAATTGGAGCAAAAAGATTAAGCTTGACAATACGCTTAAAACGTTCAACCCTAAAAGACTTGACTTATTAGAAGAATATAAAAAAAGTAAAGACTATTCAAATAACTATACACAAAACAAAAGCTTTTTGAATAAAATGAAAAGCTTGATTAAAAGAAAAAACTAAGGCTAACAAAGTATAAATTTTATTGCTAGCTTTTAGCTTACTTGCGAAAGTCCTCGCGGACTTTCTAATCAGTAATAATTTGCTTACTTTTAGCTTGAAAACAACGCAACAAATTTTATACAGATCCGTTGGGTGTAATTAAACCTCACAGCAAAAGTGATTGCTAACTATATTTATACGGATTATTTAATTATATTTGTACGTATAAATTATTTGTTATGGACACAAAATTAACTTTAAAGCTCAATCAAAGGGTTATTGAAAAG
>CALDUJ010000191.1 GCA_937923735.1 uncultured Flavobacteriaceae bacterium
TTAGGTAGTATAGTCGTCCAGCCCTACTTTTCCTTTATAGAAGAACAGAATGCAATCAACTTGAGGTTGGGCTTCAATTTTTAAGCCAGAAGAATAGAGAACAAAAAAAAAGCGAGACAAGTTTTACAACCTGTCTCGCTACCGAAAAGTATAACACCAGATAGTATAAATATGCCGTGAGACTAATATGCCATCCTACCAATTATCGAAGAATAGTTTAAATACGTTAATTAGCCTAGGAATTGTCATATATTAGTCGATTATTTAATATAACATCTAATTATAATTCATGTGGCTCTGTGTCAAAATTGAAAGTGAACGTCATAATTATTTTATTGAAAATGACCACGGGATAAATGTCTGCTTTTACGACGATGCAGAGATACCAAAAAACTTTGGAGGTATATTCAGAGCAGCAAAAGTATTCTCTTTAAGCAAGGAGCATTATGAATTACCTCCTATTCCAAAACAAATAATTTTTTTATCTACAGAAGATCCAGCTAAAATTTTAAGTACAATCCAAAATGAATTCAATGATGATTTAAAAACTTATTTTTCTATAGGCTCGAGCTCAATAATACTTTTTGATTGGGAAAAATCGATTTTTAATATGCTAGTTCAAAAACTGAGTTTGGTCTCCTTTGAGTACGAAATTTGGGGCTTAGACACTTCAGGTAAAGTAATTCCAAGCAAAACCAAATTTGAATGCTCGGATACAACATCTGGACTAGACTATCAAATAACTGAAATTCCCGATTATAGCGGATTATCTCTAACTAAACGAGCAATCATAGACGAATTTGTAATAAGTTTCAAAATTCTTCTATCAAAAGCCAAGATCTTTTCAGAGGTAGAAGAAGACAAACTCGATAAGTTAATCAAAGATGTAAAACAAAAAGTTCATCATTTAATCTTCTTACGAAATGTAGATGAGAATATTCCAGACATTTTCAGTGAATACTCATTGGATGACTTGAAGACTCCTTACATAAACAATCTTCTTAATCAACAGATTATAGACCGTCTGATACAAATAAATTCTGCAATATCTTACGTTGGTTCTCAATCTATCTCAGGATGCTTGCCGGTACTTGAAAGGAGAAGTTTAATTAGACGTAACAGCTTTTTAGGAATTGGTACAGCTATAAAAGCTTTAAATAACATATCAAATTTTATCGAAATTGCATTTGCAATGTTGCCTATAAGGATGCTGAACAAAGACAGTAGTTCATTTAAGCAGCTACCTGGAACAAATACCATAGCAAACCCTGATACTTCAGGATGGGAAAAATTTTCATTCGAAAAAATATGGAAAAACGAAGCTCCAGATGAAGTTTTTTTTCAAATTGAATTTCTTTAGTGCTAGAAGAGGATACAGGGAAACTGAGTATACCATATCTGCAGCATTGCAGTCTTTATATGAAGGGGCATCGTTAAAATGGAGCTTAATGACAATCACACATGAAATGCTTCATGGACATGTAAGGTATGTCCTTGCAATGCTCTTTTTTGTTGATGATGGAGTTCAGTCTCAACAAATAAAAGAAACAATCTTTAAGAAATTTAAAGCAAAGGTCAATAGCGATAAAATAATAGAAACTCATGACTACTTAGACTCAATCAGAAACACCATTCTTGCCTATTGTACTTGGACAAAAACGCTGGGTTCATTATCAAACAATGTCATTGATTCCGATGGAGTTAGTTTTAAACCACCAAGTGACACAAGTGAGTTATGGGAATTGCTTGGTCAGGAGTATAAAAACATTAGTGAAATTTGTGTACACGTACTAGATCTTCACTATTTCTACTATTCAAAGAGAGAAATATACATTCCTTTAATATGGGCTTCTTGGGTAGAAATACCTCATATATCAGGAGATTTAAGACAGTATATTCTAAGAAGTCTAGTAGCTATTTCTTCTACTGTAAACAATCCAAAAAATGCAAAAAGGTTCAATGAGTCAATTCAGTTACTCATTGACATTTTTGAAAGTCATAAATTAGGTGTATTAAATCATCCACTTATCTCCATGGCCTTAGACCAGTTAAATGATGAAAAATTTAGGGAAAGCCTTTTTACCCCGTTTAAAGCAAGCCTACTTATCGTTGATTTGGCGAAAAAAGTCTTTCTATCTAAAGCGATAAATGAGTTTCTTTACAATGATGAATTTTTTAGAACAATTGATGATCCATCACAAGAAATCACATTCGACTATGCACTTCCAGATGGGTTTAATGAACATAAAATTAGTTCTCCAACTGCTTTCCTACTCGACAGAATGACTAAATTGCTTAATCTCTCAAAAGAAAATTATGATAAAGTAGATTTTGAGAGACATACTGCATCTATTTTTATTTCACTTGCCTCAAGTAAGTACGATGAGTAGAAAAAAAGAAAGACCAAACAAACTTGTAGCGAAGCCTAGATACTTCTATTTTTTTTCTTTCGAAACAATAGACCAAATAGATTACTTGAAATTCGTAAAAGCAATGGGCTTCGAATTGCATAATGAAATACCTGAAATAATACACGATAATTATGAAACTAAGTTGCTGCAAGTTGTATCAGTAAATAAACTACATGAAGAAGGAGACGTTGGAATATTATTAAATAAAAAATCAAGCAGTTACATATATGACCTACTCTATTCATATAGCCCTGATTTGAACCTACATGTTTGGTGTTTCCCGCTAAAGAGTATTGGTAAAAGCTGTCTCTCAAATATCATAAGATCCAAATTTCTATCAAAAGGAAAAATCGTTATTCCTGATATCCACAAGTTTTCAAAATTGTTTGGCGGAGAAGATATCATAGGTGACAACAGCAGTTGCCACCTGTCTATGGCTAGAATTTCTATCCCTGACTCTGCACTTAGTGTTATAAGTTTGAAGGGGGACAGACCACTTGACACGGATTTATATCGTGACACCTTTGAGAAAGATGTAGAAGCAGACAAATCGATAATAGTCCTTTCTACGTGCAAGATGAGAGTCAACAATGGACAAAGTTCAAGAAGAGCTAGTATCACAACAGACAAGTTCGGTGCCTCGAAATTTTATGTTCATTTTGATGGTGTCAACCTCCCTTGCTTACCGTACTATATGGAATTATTTTACACTTACGATTGTTTTGAATACACTAGTTTAAACCCATTCATGCTGCTGAAAGATGAAGAAATATGAAAGTATCCGAATTCAGTTACTCTGCTCTTGAAAATAAACGTTACGCAACAAATTACTTAGCTCGTGCACTTAACTATGGTCATTTAAATCTTTTCTTAGGTGCTGGCACTTCCGCATATTATAATTTTCCAAGCTGGACTGAACTGGTTAATATACTAAGAGGATATAAGTTATTATCTCCTGTTGCCCCGACCGATGACCTTCAAAATGCTGCAGACCAGTTCATTGATCTTTGTTCTGACATAAACGAGCAAATGGATCTTATTGAGAATGCTCTCTATAAGAATAATACTTTTTCATTAGACACAAATTCGATTCTTGGTAACAAATTATTAGTTGCACTTTCATTTTTGCTCATGAATGGAAAGAAAGGAGGAGTAGATTCAGTTATAACTCTAAATTACGATTGCTTGCTAGAATGGTATATGTCTTTAATGGGGTTTACCGTTCAAACAGTTCATACATTACCTTCAAATCTTGGCAATTCAGATTTAACAATATTTCATCCTCATGGTTATGTGCCCTCTGCTTTATATTCAAAAGCGAGAGGAAATAATATAATCTTAGGCAGAGACTCAGCTAATCTTAGGCTATCTAAAGAAGATGGTCCTGTTTCATGGATAGAATTTATTACTGACCGATTTTACTCAAAGATTATGATTTTCTTAGGAATGTCAGTCGATAGCTTGGATGACAGAGCTTTGACTCAATGTTTTACTAAGGCAGCCGAAAGGTTGAAAAATGCTCGACCTACTGGAATTTGGATATCTTACGACCCTCTCTCAGCTGACCATATTGATAAGTTTAGAAGAAATAATATCGCAGTTATTCAATTGACAACTACTGACGAAATTTGTTCGTTCTTGATAGAGATTTGCAATAAAGCACGAATCAATGTTGTATAGAGATATAGAAAACATTACATTTGCACTCCTGAAAAAATGAGCAGAAATAAAGTCATAAGCAAATTTGAAAGGCTACTTTTCAACGGAGTTCCTGAGCAGCCTGAATATGTTTTTCAACGAAACTCTAATGCGATAGCTATGAATCGTAAGAGAGGCATGCCAGCAAAGAATACTCCTAAACGACCTCAAACAGATACAAAACGTACAGGTTACATCGAGTACGATCTAGAAAAGGGTATATGTAATTACATATCAACTCTAGAAAGCCCAGAGTAGAGTTGTTGGCTTTAAATATTTGATTCCCTCCTCAATTCTTCCCATTCAAAGCAGAGATTGTTCCGTGCATATGTAGCGAACATACATCCTACATAATAATAAAGGGAAGGCATTGCAATAATGAATCTTCTAGTATAAAGTGATAAGTGCAATTTGAAAAACTCGCTTCAAAAGCTTAAAATAGGCTGAGAAGTGACACTTTTAACTTGCACTTATTGGTTAATCACAGCTCTAAATAAATTGAACCCCAAAGGAATTCTCTTAATCCAAGAAAAAAAGCGAGACAAGTTTTGCAACCTGTCCCGCTTAGGGTGAAAGACCGGATTCGAACCGGCGGCCCTCGGAACCACAAACCGATGCTCTAACCAACTGAGCTACAATCACCGTTTAAAAGTTGCCAAAGATAATGGCT
>CALDUJ010000192.1 GCA_937923735.1 uncultured Flavobacteriaceae bacterium
AGGAGGAAAACAATTTAATGCTGTTTTGTATGCAGAATACATAAACATAGTTGCAGAACGTTTTAAACCTGAAATAATAATCGGACATTCTGTTGGAGGTATGGCTTCGGTATTTTTTCAGGAAAAATACCAATTACCAAACCTAAAAAAGTTGATTCTTTTGGGAGCGCCATCTGAGTTTGTAAATGTTTTTAAAAATTACACGTCATTGCTTGGGTTCAATTCCAATATCAAGAAGCATTTAAGAAAACTAATTATAGACAGATTTGGTAATACACCGGAATCATTTTCCTCTGCTGCTTATTTAAAAAACATTACTGTAAAGGGGCTTATTATTCATGATAAAAAAGACAAAATAATCAGCTATGACGAAGCCTTGCTTATTAATGACACCTTCAAAAACGCAAAGTTAATATCAACAGAAGGCTATGGACATTCGCTGCATCATGACTCAATTAACCAGCACATATTAGAGTTTTTAAATTCGTAATTTTATATCATGTCAGAAGTTAAACTTACACGTCTTAATAAGTATTTGAGCGAAGCTGGATATTGCTCACGCCGCGCAGCAGATAAACTTATTGATGCTGGTCGTGTAACGATTAATGGAGAAATTCCCGAAATGGGCACTAAAGTTGCTCTAGAAGACAAAGTGCATGTTGATGGTCAACTTATCGAGAACTCAAATACTGAAAGAGTTTACTTAGCGCTAAATAAGCCTGTCGGTATTGTCTGCACAACTGATACTCGTGTTGAGAAAGACAACATCATAGACTTTATTAATTATCATAAACGCATATTTCCTATAGGGAGATTGGACAAGCCAAGTGAAGGTCTTATTCTCTTGACCGATGATGGAGATATCGTCAATAAGATTCTTCGTGCAAGTAACAATCATGAAAAAGAATATGTCGTTACTGTAGACAAACCTATTTCGCAAACATTTGTCGAGCGTATGTCTGGAGGTGTTCCAATTCTCGATACTGTGACCAAAAAGTGCAAGGTCGAAAAGTTAGGTAAGTATGAGTTTAAAATTATTCTAACGCAAGGACTCAATAGGCAGATACGCCGTATGTGCGAATATTTAGATTATGAAGTTCAAACTCTAAAACGCACACGTATCATGAATATAAAATTGGATATTCCTGTTGGGGGGTATCGAGAACTTACCTCTACAGAAATGACCGAATTAAACGCTTTATTGATAGACTCTGATAAGACATATAATAACAATAAAAAAGCACCTAATCACCTAAAATAAAATAATATGACGACACATCCATTCCACATTGCCATTCCTGTTCATAATCTCGAAGAATGCAGGATGTTTTACCGTGACATCTTAAAATGTGAAGAGGGACGCAGCAGTGACCATTGGGTAGATTTTAATTTATTTGGGCATCAGCTCGTCATCCATTACAAGGAAAAATCGAAAGAAGAACTGCATAGTAATCCTGTAGACGGAAAATCGGTACCAGTACCTCATTATGGTGTTGTACTGCCTTGGAATGTTTTTCAGGATTTCTCCGAAGAGTTAAAATCAAAAGGGATTCAATTTATAATCGAACCCTATATTCGTTTTGAAGGAGACGTAGGCGAGCAAGCCACTATGTTTTTTAGTGACCCAGCTGGTAACGCTTTAGAGTTTAAAGCATTTAAAGACATTAATCAACTCTTTGCTAAGTAGTCCTTTTTTTCTTCTTCCCTACTTGAAAGAAAAGATATATTAGTAGAAAGTAAGGGAGCAATAACAATACAACTTGAATTAAGTACCAAGGCCATTCTCCTAGATAATCTAAAACCGATGCTGATTCTGGTTTGTAATTAAGATAAGAGTAGTTAGCTCCTAGCACATAATTTAAAATCATCATAACGACCATATAGAGTAACAGAACTAATATGGATTTAAATACACTCTTGAGTTTAGGTCGCATATTAAATACAAAAGTTGCATAGAAGATAATGATTAACAATCCTAAATGTACAATCCAATATCTAAAATAATCGAAAGCAGGAAAACCATCAGCTATATCTGGTGTTATAACACCTTGAGACGTTCCTGCTATTATCCAGAAAAGTAATATTTCATACATCCAATACTTCCTATAATATGTAAATACAGGAATGATTAATGCCATAAAGCTGCAGAGATAGAGTGGCAAATCTGTCTTAAAATTATAATTGCCTTTACTAATTTGATATAAATGAAAAATCAACACAACTAATGACACGAAGATTCCGAAATAGTGAAGTGCTTTTTCTTGCTGTGACTTTGAGAGCTTTTTCTTAGAATACCTTATAAAAAGAACAGCAAAAATTCCAAATAAAATAATTGGCAACAGGTGCTGTAAACTCCCAATAGTTACTCTTTCGAGGGAAGAAATAAAAAATAGAAATGAATTCAACTTAAAAATTTAAGCTGCAATATAGCATTTTAGCTTAAAGCATGTGGCGCTCACGAGCTAGAAGGGTGTTCTTAAGTAACATAGCAATCGTCATTGGACCAACACCTCCAGGAACAGGTGTTATGTAACTAGCTTTCTTACTTACGTTTTCAAAATCTACATCGCCAGTTATATAATATCCCTTTTCTTTAGTCTCGTCTGGCACTCTTGTAATACCAACATCTATAATAACGGCATCGTCCTTAACCATTTCTGCTTTTAAGAATTTTGGCACACCTAGAGCCGAAATAATGATATCAGCTTGTGATGTAATTTGTGTAATATTCTTAGTATGGCTATGTGTTAATGTTACTGTAGAGTTTCCAGGAAATCCTTTACGACCCATCAAAATACTCATAGGCCTCCCAACGATATGACTTCTACCGATAACAACAGTATGTTTCCCTTTAGTTTCAACACCGTATCTGTCTAACAACTCTAGTATACCGAATGGTGTTGCTGGAATAAACGTAGACATATCTAATGCCATCTTTCCGAAATTTGTTGGATGGAATCCATCCACATCCTTATCGGGATGAACAGCCATAAGTACTTTACGAGTATCTATTTGAGGAGGTAAAGGCAATTGAATGATAAATCCGTCAATCTCAGGATTTTCGTTAAGCTCCTCTATTTTATCTAACAGTTCGACTTCACTTGTTGTATTGGACATTCTTACCATAGTAGACTCAAACCCTACTCTTTCGCAAGAACGAACTTTACTACCAACATAAGTTAAACTTGCACCATCGTTACCGACAATTACAGCTGCTAAGTGAGGTACTTTTTCACCTCTCTCTTTCATCTTTTTAACCTCAGCAGTAATTTCATTTTTAATGTCATTACTGATTTTCTTACCGTCTAATATTGTCATTTCTTAAAGTTTTCAGTCTCAGTTTTCAGTCTCAGTTATAGATTTGAATATAATTTAATCTTCTTTAACTCCAAACTTTCCTGGGTTATTTATCATGTAATTTATTAATTTCCCTATTTCTTCACCTTTCTTAACACAATTTGTATGCACATCTTTTTCAATATAATTACAGGCCAAAGCAAAGTCTAACCAGGTACTAGTTTCTGAATTTTCACCATCAGCATCTGTCAGTTTACTTATAAAGTGTTTTGGATACCGTCTTTTTCTATAGGCTTCAGAAATATTTGCCGATACTGAACGGGAACTTCTCCTTACTTGATCAGTTAATGAATAGGTTTCTTCTTTTGGGAAATTTTTTGAAATCTCGAAAATAGCCATCGCTAAATCAAACGATTTTTGATAAGCTAGTAATTTCTTAAAATCCATTAACCCTTATTTTTATAGTTCCACACAGAATAACTGAAAACTGTAACTGCGACTGCGACTAAAACTTAACGCATTTTCCCCATCATCTGCATCATCTTCTTTCCTCCGCCGCCTTGCATCATTTTCATCATTTTGCTCATCTGGTCAAACTGTTTCATTAATTGATTAACCTGCT
>CALDUJ010000193.1 GCA_937923735.1 uncultured Flavobacteriaceae bacterium
ATTGTGAATGATGGAAGCAATACTATCACGTTTGAAAACAATCAAGCAAATGTGGTTTATGTACGTGTACTGAACTCTGGTAAATTACCTCTTGGGCAAGAACTTAGGGAGCAACGTGGATTAAGCGTGTCAGTCATATATAAAGATTTAAAAGGGAATACTATTGATATTAGTAAGCTGCAACAAGGACAAGATTTTGTTGCCACCGTTAAGGTTTCTAATTTGAAGAATGAGACTGTTAACGATGTTGCTTTAACTCAGATATTCCCATCTGGTTGGGAAATCGTGAATACACGTTTTACCGATTTCGGAAGTTCGACTACAAGTCAGGCGCGTTTTACTGATATCCGAGATGACCGCGTGAATTTCTATTTCAACTTGAACAAGAAAGGAAAATATGGTGCCAAAACATTTAATGTGATGTTGAATGCAGCCTATTTAGGAACCTATTATTTGCCAGGAGTACAGGCCGAAGCCATGTACGATAATGAATTTTTAGTAAGAAATAAAGGACGTTGGATAGAGGTGGTTAAATGACAAATTCCTGCGAAGGCAGGAATCTTATGAATAATGAAGAAAATTTTAGTCATAATTCTTATTCCATTTGTTTTCAATTCCTGTAGGATTGAAAATGAGGATGTTTACAAGTATAAATGGAAGTATGGAAGCGGATATCATTTAGACGACTTTATAATATTTGATGAAATGTTCAGAATTAAAAATGACACTATTTATTTAAAGGATGAAGCGAAGGCGATTATTGTTTCAATAAGAAAATATGATTCAGAAGTAGTATTAAAAATAAAATCTCTTTCGAATAATGAAATAGGGATATATCACGCTAAATGAGATTCCTGCCTTCGCAGGAATTTTAACGCTTCAACGTAAAATGTCCTGCAAATCGTTGTCCTTCAATAATTATGATATACCAATAATCTGAGGATGGTAATTTTTCACCATTAAAAATGCCATTCCACCTAAATGGTAAGTTTTTGGAGCTTTTCAGCAGCTTGCCATAGCGGTCAAAAATATATACTTCGTTAGTTGCGTAAAACTCAATACCTTTTAGGTCAAATGTTTCATTTCGATTATCGCCATTAGGCGTAAAAAAACTAGGGATAAAAAAATGTAAATGTTCAAATGTAACAACGGCACCACAACCGTTTTGGTTTCTTGCATAAACGGTGTATTGCCCTCCTTCTAGAGGAGAAAACACATTACTGGTCTGATAGAAAGTACCATCAATAGAATATTCGAAATCTCCAGCTTCTGCGTTTGAAATGGTTATAACCAAATCCGCGCCATCAGAGTTTACTATTTCTATAATGGGTGTGCTATCATTTTCATCCCCCACATTGTTCCATGTACATGTATCATTATTAAACTGAAAATCATCCCAACAATTTACCATTGCTGGTTCTGCAGGTTGGGTGCCAGACACATCCCATGTGCAAGTTGCATTATTAAAGGTTGCTGTTTCCCAACACTCAAGATTAGGTTGAGTAGGCTGTGTTCCTGTAACATCCCAAAGACAAGTAGTGTCATTAAACGTTGCTGTCTCCCAACATTCTAACCCTGTTGGGGCTGCAGGTTGAGTACCCGTAATATCCCAAGAGCAAGTAGTATTGTTAAATGTCGCTGTTTCCCAACATTCTATATTGGGTTGAGCAGGTTGTGTTCCAGAGATATCCCAAAGACATGATGTATTATTAAAAGTAGCTGTTTCCCAACACTCTAATCCAGTAGGAGCTGCAGGTTGGGTGCCAGTGACTTCCCAGAGGCATGATGTATTATTGAAAGTAGCAGTTTCCCAACACTCTAAACCTGTTGGAGGTGAAGGTTGAAAACCAGTAATATCCCAAGAACAAGTAGCGTCGTTAAAGGTTGCTGTCTCCCAACATTCAAGCGTGGGAAAGCTAGGGGCTTGAGTGACATTCACTGCATAAATATCCGAGAAGGTTATGCAATCTAAGTTATTCAAATTAGCAGCAAATTCTGCCACTTTAGCTCTATAAAAAGTGGTTGTTGCCACACCAACAACATTAAGTGTTTGATTTGTAGCAAAGGGCACATCTGTCCATATGTTGCCATCTGTACTTTGCTGCCACTGATAAAAATGATTTGTAAAAACAGAGTTGTCAGGAATTGCAGTGAAACTTGTTGTATAAGGTGTTTGGCTACTGCATATAGTTACGGAATCACTATTTGAAGTGTCTTCTACAATAATTGTATCTCCACAAGACTTAAAAACAATATCGTCGATTGCAATGTCATTCCCACAACCTCCGACGCCATTATTAATCATTTTAAGAATCACGGAATTTTGAGCGGGAAGTGTCTGAAAAACCAAGGCATATCGATTCCATTCTGGGGTTGCAGTGCTTGTTATATTTCCAGTATTTCCTGAAGCCAGTAAATTAGTATCTGTATTGTCCCATATTTCAAATCCTACATTGATAGGGATAACGGCATTACCACAAAACCCTCCAAGCGGAGATAAATTTAATACCCATGAAGAAAATTCATAAGTTGTATTTTCACATAAGCCATTAATTGTAGTTCTGTAAAATTCTCCAGCTGTAAAATCAGAATTAACGATAAGCATTTTACCATTCGTATCATTTAGTGTATGATCTGGGATATCAAACCAGTCAAAGTAAGCCGTATTACTTGAAACTGTGTAAAACCCGTCATTAGGAGCTCCATTTGAATAAGCATAGGTTGTTGTTCCAGCAGGCAAAGGTGTATTTGTGGTTCCAGTTCCAAAGTTTTCAGTAAAAATAGGATCACCCGAATTACCACTGCAAAAACCAAGTTGGGCATAAAATGTTTGTATTCCGAGGAATATGAAAACAAAAAACAATATGATATGTGTCTTTCTGATGAGGCTCGAGTGTTTACTTGTTTTTGGCAAAGTATGATTTTTAGATAAAAAAAAGAAACTTCAAACCCATACAACGACTATACAGGGATAATTCATACTTTTAATTTATCATTTATGAGAATATAATGAGTCTAAAAATTAACCTTTAAATAACACAATGGATAATACATTTAAGCCCTATTATGCCGTTATTTTTACATCAACCCATACGCTTAATATAGATGGTTATTCAGAAATGGCATGGCAGATGGAAACATTGGCGAAAAAGCAAAAAGGATTCATAGGTATAGATAGCGCAAGAAACGATGTAGGTATAACTGTAAGCTACTGGGAAACAATTGAGGACATTAAAAATTGGAAGCAACAAACTGACCATCTCATGGCTCAGAAAAAAGGTAGAACTGATTGGTATAGTTGGTATAACGTTAGAATTTGCAAGGTAGAGCGCGAGTATGAATTTAAAAAATAATTTCAGACCTGTCAGGTTTTTAGAACCTGACAGGTCTCTAATGCATGAATAGAATAATAGCCTACATAAAAACCCATAAAAAACGTTCAATTATTATTGGCTTACTACTTATTGCTTATTATTTCTGCTTACCCAAACAACTATTTAAAAATCCAACAGCTACAGTTATTACAAGTAGTAATGATGAGCTTTTGGGTGCCATGATTGCTAAAGATGGTCAATGGCGTTTCCCTAAAAGTGATTTTGTTCCAGATAAATTTAAAACCTGCATCGTTCTTTTTGAGGATGAATATTTTTACAAACATCCAGGTTTTAATCCTGTATCCATTTTTAAAGCTTTAAAGGAAAATATTAGTTCTGGTAAAGTGAAGCGGGGCGGTAGCACACTCACTCAACAGGTCGTACGTCTATCAAGAAAGAAACCAAGGACCTATTTGGAGAAGGTTAAGGAAATAGTTTTGGCAACTCGTCTTGAACTTCGTCACAGCAAGGAAAGTATATTAAATCTATACGCTAGTAATGCTCCTTTTGGCGGTAATGTTGTTGGTCTTGATGCAGCAGCATGGCGCTATTTTAATCGGAATCCTAATGACCTTTCTTGGGCAGAAAGCGCCACCTTAGCAGTTTTGCCAAATGCACCAAGCCTTATCTATCCTGGAAAAAACCAAGAACGCTTACTAAAAAAAAGAAATAGGCTTCTTAAAAAGCTTCTCGAAAAAGAAATAATAGATTCTTTGACATATGATTTATCAGTCGCCGAAGGATTGCCTCAAAAGCCTTACCCTTTGCCGCAAATTGCTCCACATTTGCTTCAAAAAGCGGCACAAGATAATTATGGGAAACGAATTAAAACCACTATAGATAGTAAGCTTCAAGAACAAACAAATTTTGTGGTTAAGAATCATTATAATCTGTTAAAACAGAATGAAATTTATAATATTTCTGTACTAGTGTTGGATGTAAATGCCAGAAAAATATTAGCATATGTGGGTAATTCACCAACAGATAAAGCGCATCAAAAAGATGTTGATGTCATTGACAAACCAAGAAGCACAGGGAGCATTTTAAAACCATTTTTATATGCTGCTATGTTAGATAGTGGCGATATTTTGCCGAACACTTTAGTTGCAGATGTTCCTACCGAATTCGGTACTTATGTGCCTGAAAACTTCAGCAAAGAATTTGATGGCGCTGTACCAGCAAGTCGGGCATTGGCTCGCTCTCTTAATGTCCCATCTGTTAGGATGTTACGTGCGTTTGGTCTGGATAGGTTTCATCATTATTTAAAAGAATTACAACTTAAAGACTTAAAATATAATGCCAATCATTATGGACTTTCATTGATTCTCGGGGGAGCAGAAAGTAATCTTTGGGATTTGTGTAAAAGCTATGCAGCGATGTCTTCAACTTTAAATCATTTTAACGAAACCTCAAGTGAGTATTTTTCTAATGAGTTTGTAGAACCAACATTTTTAGCTTCAGAAGTAATTGATTTCGGAGAGATCTCATCAGAAAAAGAAGTGTTCGATGCTGCTTCTATTTACTTGACTTACGAGAGTTTAAAGGATGTAAATCGTCCTGAAGGTGATGAAAACTGGGAGTTTTTTGATGGTTCTAAACAAATCGCCTGGAAAACAGGAACTAGTTTTGGTTTTCGTGATGCTTGGGCAATTGGCACAACCAAAGATTATGTTGTTGGGGTTTGGGTCGGAAATGCAGACGGCGAAGGTCGTCCAGGTTTAGTTGGTGTGCAAGCAGCAGCTCCAATATTATTTGATGTCTTTGATTTACTGCCCAAAAGCGAATGGTTTGCTAAGCCTTTTGATGAAATGCAGAAAGTAAAAATCTGCACTAAAAGCGGGTATAGAGCTACTGACATTTGTAATGAAACCGACGATAAGTATATCCAATTAAGTGGTTTAAAATCTAAACCTTGTCCATTTCATGTTTTGATTCATTTAGACAAAAATGAGCAATTTCAGGTAAACTCTTCATGCGAAGATTTGACGAATATAAATCACAAATCATGGTTTTCATTACCTCCGTTAATAGAATATTATTATAAATCCAAAAATCCATTTTACAAGCCTTTACCTCAATATCGTTTAGATTGTATTGGAAATCAAAAAACTTTAATGGAATTTATTTATCCAAAGTTAAATTCTAATATTTTTCTCCCTAAAGATTTTGACAGAAAAACTAACGAATTAATACTAAAAATAGCACATTCAAAACCAGAAACAACAGTATTTTGGTATCTCGACAAAACATATATTGGAAGCACCAAATATATACATGATATGGCTATTATTCCTAAAGAAGGAAATCATGTTGTTACTACTATTGACGAATTAGGGAATGAAGCTAAAAGAGTTATTAGAATAAGCTTGTAAACTCTTTATTTACATTATTTTACCCTAAAAAATCCTTCCATAAGCTCATTTAAATAAATTTTTTAGCATAACATCGATTTTTTAGCCTAAGTAGACCTTTTTTTAGTATTTTCGTCCAGAATATATCCCTCTCTATTTTCGCCCAAGTTTATAAATGATATTACTGTTGTTATCAGTAACATCCAAATAACATACCTACTATGAAGAATTTTACTAAGTTAAGTTTTATTGTTTTCTTACTGTCAGCTTTTTCTTTTCATTATGCAATTTCCCAGACATCTCCATTAAAAATTACAGTTGATGGAGACCTCCACACAGGAGGTGATTTAGATTATCGAGATGCTACAGGTTTTGGTGCAGCCTTTATAGATTTTGATGGTATAGACGATTATGTGGAAGCATCCACCTCACAAATCAATAATTTAGATCAATTCACCATCAGCTTCTGGGTTAAACCTGAATCATTTCCAATTGGAGACCAAACCTATAATCGTTTTATTATGGGCCAAAAAGATGGTTTTGAAATTTGGACAGGAAACCAAACCTTTCCCTCAGGAACTGTTGTCCCTACTATTTTTTGGAGGGCTGGTTTTGGCAGAGGTGGAATATCATTTAACCCAGACGTGTGGACACATATAACCTTCGTTGCTAATTTAGCATCAAATATAATTACAATTTACAGAAATGGCTTTCCTATATCCAATTTTGGAGCATCTGTAAATATATCAAACGCAAATCCTTTCCGCATAGGCTCTAGAGAAGATACGCAACCAGCGCCTACATCTAATTTTGAAGGTTGGTTAGATGAAATAAGAATTTTCGATTCAATCTTAACCAGTGATCAAATACAACGCATGATCTATCAAGAAATTGAGAATAATGCAGGTAATGTTAGAGGCTGTCTTACAGACAAAGACATAGTAGATATTTCTACAAATACTAAAATACCATGGACAAACTTAATTTGCTATTATACAATGAATAATGTGCAAAATAATACGATTACTGACCAATCTTTAGCGGGTAATGATGGAGCAATGTTCAATATTACAAACATACTGCCACAATCTGCCCCTATGCCTTACGAAACAGTAACTGATGGTGATTGGAATCAAGAATCTACTTGGTTACATGGCGATGTGTGGGACATTGAAGATATTCCTAGCAATAAACGATGGAGTATAGTTCGCATTAAAAATGATGTCACTACATCTGCATCGCATACCCAACTTGGTATGTTAATAGACCCAGGAAGCTCATTGTCAGTTTCTGGAGATCAAGTGATTAACAACACCTGGTACTTACAATTAGACGGCACCTTGGATTTACAAGAAGATTCACAGCTAATTCAAGGCATTAATAGTGATTTGGTGACCTCAGCTACAGGTAACATTTTGAGAAGACAGGAAGGCAACAGTAGTGTGTATTGGTACAACTATTGGTCCTCACCAGTAGGGAGTGTTGGAGCGACAACTCTTACCAACAATAACGCTGCGAGTAACAATTCCAACAATACGACATTC
>CALDUJ010000194.1 GCA_937923735.1 uncultured Flavobacteriaceae bacterium
GACACCAAATACTACAATAGTTGATAATACCGGAACAACAATAGATAGTCCTTACAGACCCATCTGGTATAATGTACCATTACAAGATTGGTTAGAAACTAACTGTGGTGACAATAGTGAGCAACCAGGTTCTACAAGCGATGGCAACAAATTTGGACCTGATGCTGGCGGAGGAAGAGGCGTAAAGTTAAATGAAGCATGTCGACGCCTATACCAACTTGTAGCTGTTGAGCCAGGAGTAGAATATACTTTTACTATTGATTCGCGCTCAGAGGCTCAAGGAGTTAACACTGAAGTATTTATTTTAAATAATGAAATTGTCAGTGAAGATGCCATAAATACCCCAGCTGGGATTGATAGCAACACAGATGCTTATTACCTAATAGATAACGACTTTAATAGTGAGAAAGCCACAAGCACACTTGATACATTTACTACAACTACGTTTACATTTGAAGCCTCTTCAAACATCATCGTAATTTATGTAAGAGCATCAGATGCAATTAATAGTAGTAACGAAGTATTCTATGATAATATAGATATCATTACTCCTGGATTTTAATTTTAAAAGAGTAATCTAAAAAAATATATTCTTCAATATAAAGGACAATAACATTGAGACACTTTCGAAAAGAAATATTAAGCATGATATTTATAGCATTTCTTTCTATAAATGCTGCTTGTCAAACCCAGAAAAATCAAGTTTCGGTATCCGATGTAAAAGTTGAAAAGAAGAAGAAAAAGAAAAAGAGGAAAAAGGTTAGGCTACCAGATATAGACTTAAGCCATTGGAAAGTTACCTTGCCTGCTATGAATGAAAAGGGGAAACCTTACGAAATTAGTCCTCCTGAAATATTTGATTTTGCTAAAAATGAAATAGCAAGACCTTATATGTATATCGATTCTACAAAAGGAGCAATTGTCTTTCATGCAATGCCTACAGACTCTAAAACAAGAAACACGAAGTATACTAGGTCTGAGTTAAGGGAACAAATGGTACCAGGAGACAACAACACCAATTGGACTTTTGAGCAAGGTGGAAATTTAAAAGGAAAACTCTCTGTTTCTGAAGTTTCAAAAGACTCTGATGGAAAATATCATCGTATCATTATTATGCAAATCCATGGTCGCCTAACTAATGAGCAAAGAGATTTAATTGGTGAAGATGATAATAATGCGCCACCAATTCTAAAAATTTATTGGGATAAAGGTAAGGTAAGAGTAAAGACTAAAGTCTTAAAGAATTTAAATGCAACAGCCACTGACGTACTTCATGAAGATGCTTGGGGTGATGATGAAGGGTTTAATTTTGAACAGGAAGTAGGGTTTAAGAAATTTACTCTTGAAGTTAAGGTTTCCAAAGGAAAAATGGTAATCATTTTAAATAATAATGAATATGCCGTCTACGATAGTATCCATATAAAAAGATGGGGTGTTTTCGAGAATTACTTTAAAGCTGGTAATTACTTTCAAACCAGAGACGAAGGTGCTCATGCCAAAGTAAATTATTATGAGCTAGAAGTTTCTCATTAGCAGCTTTTTTTATTTGAGTTTTATACACTCATTTTTTAACATGTATTACCACTGAATTTATTTTCCAAAAAAATTGCATTTAACAAAATTTTATATATATTTGGATAACCAATCTGGTAAACCAATGTGGTTTTCCAATACCTACTTCAATAAAAGCCAAAAATTCTTAGAATTTTTGGCTATCATAATAGTTAATAACCCAATTAATATAAATAACACTTAAAATTAAAATTACGAACAAAACAAAACCAATTATGAATTTAAAATCAAAATTAACTTTACTGGCAATTGCGTTGTTTAGTATGCAGTTATTTGCTCAGGATTCTCGTACTGTTACGGGGACTGTCACAGGTGCATCAGACAACATCCCAATTCCAGGAGTAAATGTAATTGTTGTAAACACTAATCGTGGTGCATCAACAGATTTCGACGGTAACTACTCAATTAGTGTTTCAGACGGAGAGGTTTTACAATTTTCTTACGTAGGTTATGCTAACCAACAGATTACAGTATCTGGACAAGAAACTATTAATGTCTCATTAACAGAGGACGCTAGTGCTCTTGATGAGGTTTTGGTTGTGGGTTATGGTACTAGAAAAAAATCTCACAACACTGGAGCAATCTCTCAAGTTAAAGGGTCAGATGTTGCTGCTATTCAATCTACTAGGGTTGATGAGGCCTTAGCAGGTAAATTACCAGGGGTTTTTGTTCAAAACCAAAATCCTGAGCCTGGTGCTGCGCCTAAGATACAGGTAAGAGCTGCATCTTCTATTTCAGGAGATTCTGGTCCACTTATTGTTGTCGATGGATATCCAATTTCTGGTAGCATTGCAACAGTAAACCCTAATGACATTGAGAGTTTAGAGGTTCTAAAAGACGCTGCTTCCGCAGCCATTTATGGTTCAAGGGGCGCAAATGGTGTAATTTTAATTACAACCAAAAAAGGAAGAACTGGTGAACCTACATTTAGTTACAATGCATTTACCGGGTTCTCAAACAAGTACCGCGAGAATATTTTAAAATCAGGTCCTGAGTGGGCTGCAATTTCAAGACGAGAAATAGCCGCAGGCAACTGGGATCTTTCTCAGATAGATCCTACTTTTGTGGAGTACAGATTAAATGCCTATGAAAACTCACCTGGAGCCATAAGCCCAGAAGATTGGTTGTTTAGAACAGGAGTTCAGCATAGTCATGACTTAAGTATGCGTGGAGGTTCTGAGAATGTAAATTACTTTGCTTCCGTGGGTTATCAAAATACTGAAGGTGTTGCAATTACACAAAACTTCGAAAGAGTTAATGCAAGGATAAACCTCGATGCTAAATTAGGCGACAAGATTAGTGCGGGGATAAGTTTTAACGGATTTACTTCGGATAGAGATATACTCGCACACGATATGCGAGATTTATTAAGAGCTTATGGTGTACACCCAGTATACCATACTGCAGAATCGATTGCCTTTGTACAACAACTAAATACAGAAGCAATTGGGTTGGGCTTATCCCCCTTTGACAATGGTTATAGGGGCGGTGTAGGTCCATCTAGTATATTCGATTTAATGCCTGGTGACAGAGTTGACGATTGGCACTATGGTAGAGCCAATAACGGTATTGGTGGGTCAGGAGATGCAGGTCCTGCACAAAAGCTTGATAATGCAACTCGTTGGCAAAAGACCTTCTTTGGTAATATTTCTAGTTACTTACAATATGAACTCAATGACGGTCTAAATATTAGAGCTGTATTTGGTGGAGATCTTAATGACACGCAAGACTATTACTACCAAGGTTTGGCTGCAGATTCTAGAGCGCGAACAGAGCAAACAGATTTAGATCAAACCGATTTAAAAAGAACATCCATCTTGGGTGAAGCGACTCTAAATTATAATAAGGTCTTAGCCGATAAACATGATATTTCTGCTGTATTAGGCTATGAATTTCAGAACAGATATTTTGACGGAACCGCTTTACGAGGTACTAACGTACCATTTAGTGATATTGTAAATTATAATTTACTTGATCCTGCAGATATTGTAACAACAGAAAGAGATGAGACTCAAACGAGAAATAGTGTTTTTGGTAGAGTGCAATATGCTTACGATGATCGTTATTTATTTTCTGCATCATTAAGAAGAGATGGTGATTCACGTTTCGGGTCTAATGAGAGATATGCCACATTCCCTGCTTTTTCTGTAGGTTGGAATGCACATAACGAGGATTTTTGGAATTCTGAGCTTATGAGCTTATTAAAACTAAGAATCAGTACAGGGTCTCTAGGAACAGCTAGTTTTTTAGGCTCGTATGATTCTCTCAGTCTTTTAAATGCAGGACCGACAATAGATGGCTTAGGGTTTTTACTACCCGTAAACGCTAATAATCCAAATTTAACTTGGCAAACCAATACAGAAACCAATTTCGGTATTGATTTAGGGTTTGTTAATAACCGTTACAGATTAAGTGTAGATTATTACACCTCAGATATTGAAGACATGTTAATCAGAAAAACGCTGCCTGTAGGGTTTACTGGATATAATAGTACCATTGTAAATGGAGGTGATATGACAAGCTCTGGTTTGGAATTAGAAATTTCAGCAATACCAGTTCAAACAGAGGACTTCAGCTGGAATCTTAATTTTAACCTTGCAACAGTTGACACTGAAATAACAGATTTAGTAGATGTAGACGAATTGCCTCAAGTGCAATACGGCCAAAGTGGTAGAGGTCCAATATTCAGAAATTATGTTGGTGGAGAAATTGGAGAAATGTGGGGCTTAGAAACTATTGGAGAAGTAGAAATGCTATATCTAGAAGACCCAACAAGACATCCAAACAATAGATCAGGTGAATCTTATGTAGTAGATCAAAACGGAGATGGTGTAATTAATAGTGATGACTATGTAAAGATAGGACAAGCTACTCCTGATTTTTATTGGGGACTAAATAGTTCTATGAATTTTAAAAACTTCGATTTGTCCATGCAATGGCAAGGTTCTCATGGTGCAGAGGTGTATAACATCGACCCTCTTTACTTCGAGTCTCAGTGGTCAGGCAGATTAGTAGATAGTTTTGACGCTAACGATGACGGCATAGCAGACCATAATGGAGAATTCTATATAGGTAACAGAAGACAAACGGATCATGGTATTCAAGATGCTTCTTACATAGCTTTAAGGAATATTACTTTAGGTTACACGCTTAAACCAGAATGGTTAGAAAAAGTGGGTATAAACTCTACAAGAATTTATGCAGCAGCGACAAACTTATTGTATATTATGGGGGATGATTATACATCGTACAACCCAGAAGGTATTGAAACTACAAATAGTGGATATTCAGGTCCTACAACCTATGGTGTACAAGTTGGAGCAAGTCCAATTGTTAGAAGCTTTACGTTTGGGGTAAATGTTAATTTTTAAAAAAACAGAAAATGAAAAAAATATTTTTAATACTAGGAACATTGCTGTTCATAACAGCATGTAACAATGATTTAGAGCAAGCTCCGCCTAACATTGCCAGTGCAGATTCTTTAGATGATTTTGCAGGCGTTCTTAACGCTGCATATTTCTACCAGTTAGGAACTGTTACGCCAATGGCCGTGATGGGAGACTTTAGAGCAGACAATGCGTTAATGTTTGAAGAGCCATATCCTTCTTTT
This sequence comes from uncultured Flavobacteriaceae bacterium, assembly GCA_937923735.1. GTDB lineage: Bacteria > Bacteroidota > Bacteroidia > Flavobacteriales > Flavobacteriaceae > JABABD01. The sequence goes on from CALDUJ010000194.1 coordinate 5,183, forward strand.
GATAGGTACAATAGTGATTTATTGGATATGGAAGATCAATTTTTCGAGCCATTCTACATTGCCGCCTATAGGTCAATATTAAGTGCAAATACAGTAATTGCAAATTCAGAAATCGCTAGTCAAGTTGGTGAAGCTAAATTTTTAAGAGCATTATCATACTTTAAACTAGTGAAAGTTTTTGGAGATGTCCCTGTAAATTTAAATCCACCTGTGGTTAATGAAGATGTATCTCAATTAGCAAGACAATCTGCAGGAACTGTTTACGATAATGTGATTATACCAGATTTACAAGATGCAATCGCTGCATTGGGCAATTCAGGGTCTAAAGGGAGAGCATCTAGAATAGCTGCACAAGCCCTTTTAGGCAAAGTATACATGCAAAGAGGTGATTTTGGTAATGCCGAAACCCAACTAGCTTCAGTTATAAGTTCAGCTGGAGGTGCAAATGTAAGTTTACAAGCTAATTTTGCTGATATTTTTGGAAGTGGTAATGACTTGAATCCTGAAATTATATATGCAACTCAAATGACTGCATCTATAACTGATGAGTATGGATTTACTGAGTTCACAGGATGGTTTATCGGTAACGATTCTAAGGCATTCGAGCCTCTAGATCTAGACCTAGCTGCTGCCTATGATGCAGCAGGTGATGTGGTTAGAAAAGATTTGTCTATTGATGTACCGAACTTAAGAGCCGTAAAATATATTACGGAAGACCCAGAACATGATTTTATAGAAATAAGACTAGCAGATATTATTTTACTTTATGCTGAAGCGCTGAATGAGAACACGAATACAAGTGGAGCTCAATCTGCATCTATATTAGGATTGTTAGATGATATAAGGACTAGAGCAGGCTTAGCAAGTTTAAGTGGAACCGCAACCACACAGGCTGCGGTAAGACAAGCCATTGCAGATGAAAGAAGACTAGAATTAGCCTTCGAAGGACAAAGATGGTTTGATTTGGTTAGAACAGGAAGTGTTGACGCAGAAATGGGGGAGACTGTTAATCCAAATTATCATTTATTTCCTGTTCCAATTTCTGAAATACTTGCCAGCGATGGAGTAATCTCTCAAAATGCTGGGTATTAATTATTACAGTAATAGTTATAAAACTAATGATAATGTCATCTTAATCTTTTTCCTCTTCAAATAACAAATTTGATTTGTTTGTAAGTTGAGATTGGCATTATCATTAATAGTTAAAATAAATAGGCCTGAAGCTAGCCTGAAATTTAATGACATATATGAGTAAATTATAATCTCATTGAGACTTGGTCATTAAAAAATATTATTTGATTTAGTTTGTTTGATTAGTATTTGTTGAAGTTTGCAGGTTTATTATTAAACCTGTAGGCTTTAATAAGAAAAGATTCAAAAAGACTATTTTTAAAACCATTGTTTTCTTAATGTTTTTCTTAAATTTAACAACCTAAAACTGGTTAACCAACAGATAAAATAAGAAGTTTATATGAAATTAGAGGTCCTAAACAAAAATGATAATCAAAGAGTGCAAGATGATATTATTTCTAAGATTAGGGATCTAATAAACTACAAGAATCTTGAACCAGGAGAAAAGCTACCTTCCGAGAGAATGCTTTCTGAAAAATTTGAAGTAAGTAGAAGTAATGTTCGAGAAGCCATTCAAAAATTGGAGTTCTATGGATTGTTAGAATCTATTCCACAAAGTGGCACATTTGTCGCAAATATCGGCATTATTGCCATGAATGGTATGATAGACGACATTCTTCGTTTAGAGCAACCAGATTTTAAATCGTTAGTTGAAACAAGAATTCTATTAGAACTAAAAACAGCAAGATTAGCTGCTTTAAGAAGAACTGACGAAGATCTTGTACATATAAAAAATACTATTGAAGCTTACAAGGACAAAGTATTAAAAGGAGAAGATGCTGTACAGGAAGATTTGTTGTTTCATTTAGCCATTGCTAAAGCAAGCCACAATAGTACAATGAATACTTTTATGCTTACTATAACACCTGAGATTATAACTAATTTCGAAAAATACCATGTCTGTGATGATAATCAAGCAGTTCTAGGCATACAAGAACACACAGATATATATGAAGCAATTAAGGCGCAAAACCCAAAATTAGCTAAACAAAAAATGAAAGAACATTTTAAAATATTATATCAATATTGTTATAATATTTAAATAAGAATCTAAGATAAAATTACACGCTTTTGTCTTAAATAACATATCAGAAACAATCTTATACTTACTTCTACATCGATAAATACTAACTTTAATATTTAGTTTTTTCGTTTAGAATAGGTATTGCTTAATGACATTAAAGCATTCTAAAAACTAGACTAAATGAAAGTAAAAGGACTTAGATGGTGGGTAGTAGGACTTGTGGCTTTAGCTGCAGTTATTAATTATATAGATAGACAAGCTTTTTCTGTTTTATGGGAAGCTGAAGGAGGTATAGCAGATGAGCTCTATCCTGAATTAGATAATGCAGGAAGAAAAAGAATTTATGGTCGTATAGGTGTATATTTTATTATAGCTTATGCTTTAGGACAAGCTTTATTTGGACGTATTTTCGATAAGTTAGGCACAAAACTAGGTTTTGCTCTGTCTATTGGTTTTTGGTCTTTAGCAACAGGATTACATGCTATAGTTAGAGGGTTTGCTGGATTCACTTTTGTGAGAGTGCTTTTAGGATTATCAGAAGCAGGTAATTGGCCAGGCGCAGCAAAAGCAAATGCAGAATGGTTTCCTACAAAAGAAAGAGCAGTAGCACAAGGGATTTTTAATTTTGGAGCATCATTTGGTGCTATGATTTCTATTCCTGTTATTGGACTCCTTGCACAGAAATTACATTGGCAAGTAGTATTTTTAATTATATCTGTTATTGGTTTTATATGGTTAATTCCTTGGTTTATCTATGCAAAAACAACCCCTAAAAAACACCCATGGCTTACAGATAAAGAAAAAGATTTAATTCTAACAGGTCAAAAAAATGAAGAATTAACTGACGATGGTCAAGAACAAAAAAGCCTAAGTTATCTTAAAATACTTTCGTCTAAGCAAAGTTGGGGTGTTATTTTAGCTTCTGCAGCGATAGATCCAATTTGGTGGATTTTTGTAATCTGGATACCTAATTACTTAGTAAATGTGTTTGAAATGGGTATCGAAGGTATTACTAAATTGGGATGGGTTCCTTTTTTAGGTGCTATGATAGGAGCTTGGTTTGGCGGTTTGTTAGCAAAGGCATTTTTCAACAAAGGATGGAGTGTAAATAAAGTAAGAAAAATGACAATAGGAATAGGATGTGCAATTATGCTTCCAGCATTACTTTCTTTAAGTAACCCTGGAAGTCCTCTAATTGCTGTTATCATTATGGCTGTTATTTTATTTGGTTTTCAAACGGCTATTGGAAATATCCAAACTTTACCAAGTGATTTATATAATGGTAAATCTGTAGGAACATTATCTGGTTTGGCAGGAATGTCAGCAAAGTTTGCTGCAGCTGCTTTAACATGGTATATAGCTGATAAATTACCTGCAGATAAATACTCTTTAGTTTTCATTATTGGCGCAGCGTTAGTAGGAATTGTAATATTCTCAGTTTGGGTACTTATTCCAAAAGTAGAACTGATTAAACAAAAAAATAATTAAGATTAAATAATAAAATTAACAAAATATAAAATGAGTAAAAATAAAGGAAAAGTAGCGGTAGTTACTGGAGCAACAGGAGGAATCGGATTCGAAGTTGCAAAAAGATTAGGTAAAGATGGCTATACTGTTGTCTTAAATGGCATAGAAGATGAAGCTGGAGCAAAAAGAGTCGAAGAACTTACTGCTGAAGGAATCACTGCCGAATATTATGGTTTCGACGTTACAAGTGAAGAAGCTGTTACTAAAAATATAACTACCATCGGAGATAAATATGGTAAAATAGATGTCCTAGTTAATAACGCAGGAGGCTTAGGCGGAAGATCTAGGTTCGAAGAAATGACAACGGATTTCTATCGTTTTGTTATGGCACTTAATCTTGATTCTGTCTTTTTTGCATCAAGAGCTGCCATACCATACCTTAAAAAAGGAGAACATCCTTCAATAATTAACTACACATCCAATGCCGGATGGACAGCAGGTGGACCTGGTGCTGGGATATATGGAACATCCAAAGCAGGTGTTCATGCAATTACTAGAGCATTAGCCAAAGATTTAGCAGAATATGGTATTAGAGCAAATGCCGTATCCCCTGGCACAATTGACACACCATTTCATGCCCAAATTAAAGCTACAAAACCAGAAGTTTTTGCGTCTTGGGCGAATAATATTATGTTGGGAAGATTAGGACAACCAGAAGATGTTGCTGGTGTTATTTCTTTCTTAGCCAGTAAAGATGCATCATTCATTACAGCAGAAACTATTCAAATTGGTGGTGGACAAGCTTTAGGAATATAAATACTAAAATGACAAAATTAAGCGGTAAAGTATCACTAGTTACTGGAAATAATATAGATATAAATGGTGGGTTAGCATTCAGCTAAAAACTATTTTTATTTGAGACAAAAAGGTGATTGAACATTAAGTTTAATCACTTTTTATTTAGAAGAATTTCTAACTACTAGCTCCGCGTCAAGTATAATTTTATTAAGCTTTTGCTTTACCTCAGGGGTCGCAATACGCTCTAAAAATGTTTCTGCAGCAAGACGACCAATTTTCTCACTATGCTGATTAACACTTGTGATTGTTGGAGTTACTAAAGATGTAAAAGGTTCATTTCCAAATCCCACCAAACGTATATCGTTTGGCACACTTATATTATATTCCTGTAAAACTTGTAAAGCACCTAAAGCTGCATAATCGCTAGCCGCATATACAGCATCTGGACGAATTTCCTGTTTTAAAAGTTCTAACATTTTTTTTCTTCCATCTTCTAATGTTAAGGCGCTTTCAATTATTAAATCCTTATCTAAAGGAAGATTATGTTTTTTTATAGCATCGATGTAACCTCTTATTCTGTTATTAAAAATTCTAGTCCGACGATAACCACCTATATGGGCAATGCGTTTACATCCTTTAGACACAAGGTGCTCTACAATAATGTGGCTACTATCGTAATCATTAATACCAACATAATCTACATTCAAATCGTTCTCACCACGATCAAAAAGAATAAGTGGTATGTCTTTAGACTTTATTTTTTCATAATAGGATAAGTCCACGGTTTCATTTGCCATAGAAGCAATGATACCATCTACCTGAGTAAATAATAGCGTATCTATATTAGTACATTCCTTTTGAAATGATTCGTTAGATTGCGTAATAATAATATTATAGCCAGCTTTATTTAGAATCTCTTCTAGACTCTGTATAACAGAGGAAAAGAAATTACTGTTAGTTCGTGGCACGATCACTCCTACTAGGTTACTTTTACCCTTTCTTAAGGCGCTAGCTAAATGATTTGGTTGATAATTTAACTCTTCTGCAACACGTTTAACCTCTTCCCTAGTTTTTACACTTATTCTAGAGTGCCCCCTTAAAGCTTTTGATACAGCAGCTGGCGAAATATTTAGTACTGCAGCAATGTCTTTTATAGTAGTTCTTTTTTTATTCAACTAGTTTTTTTATATTTGTTTAAACGTTTAACCAAAAATACTCTTTTACCTAAAACAATCAAAATTATTGAGTTTTGATTTATTTTTGAGCCTTTGTTTAAACGTTTAACCAAACTTAAAATTTAATTAAATCATATTACGATGAAAAAAGTAGTCACTTTCGGAGAAATAATGCTAAGACTAGCGCCGCAAGGTTTTTTAAGATTTTCACAGGCCAACAACTTTGATGTTGTCTATGGAGGTGGAGAATCTAATGTAGCTGTGTCATTAGCAAATTACGGTGTTCCAGTAGATTTTGTTACAAGATTACCTAATAATGATATTGGACAATGTGCCATGATGGAAATGCGTAAAAGAGGTGTAGGAGTTGATAAAATAATATATGGTGGTGATAGACTAGGTATTTATTTTTTAGAAACGGGTGCGGTTAGTCGAGGGTCTAAAGTAGTTTACGATAGAGCGCATTCAGCAATTTCTGAAATTAAACCGGGTATGGTAGATTGGAAATCTGTATTTAAAGATGTAGCCTGGTTTCATTGGACAGGAATTACACCAGCAATTTCTCAAGGTGCTGCAGATGCCTGTCTAGAGGCGCTTAAAGTTGCAAGTGACATGGGCGTTACTATTTCGACAGATTTAAACTATCGTGCTAAACTTTGGACATATTGTGATGATGCACATAGAGAAAAAGTCATGACAGAACTAACCTCCTATTGCGATGTAGTGCTTGGGAATGAAGAAGATGCTGAAAAGCACTTTGGTATTCATCCAGAAGGCTTAGATGTACACAAGCATGGTCACGATGTTAAAGCAGAAGCGTTTTTATCTGTATGCAAACAGATGATGGAAAAATTCCCAAGAGCTAAAAAAGTAATCACAACTTTGAGAGGTTCTATCTCTGCATCTCACAATACTTGGGCTGGAGTTTTATATGATGGTAAGAAAATGTACGAAACAAGACAGTATCAAATTACAGATATAGTAGACCGTGTTGGTGGCGGAGATTCTTTTATGGGAGGCTTAATCTATGGATTGTTAAAATATCCAGAAGATGACCAAAACGCACTTGACTTCGCTGTTGCGGCATCATGCTTAAAACATACTATTAAAGGAGATGCAAACTTAGTAACAGTTGCAGAAGTAGAAAAATTAATGGGAGGCGACGCTTCAGGTCGTGTAGCAAGATAAGATATGGCAAATTTCACAAGAATAGAAGTCGCAAATGTTATGAAACAAACTGGCTTAGTGCCTTTGTTTTATAATGGAGATATAGAAATAAGCAAAAAAGTAATTAAAGCCACTTACGATGGAGGCGCACGATTATTAGAATTCACTGCAAGAGGTGATTTTGCTCATGAAGTCTTTGGAGAACTTAACAAGTACGTTCTTAAGGAATTACCAGGTATGATTATGGGCGTAGGTTCTGTAACTGACGCAGCTTCGGCATCGCGTTTTATGGCCTTGGGAGCCAACTTTATTGTAACACCAGTACTAAGAGAAGATATTGCCATAGTCTGTAACAGACGAAAAGTAATGTGGTCTCCTGGTTGTGGGTCGTTAACTGAAATTTGTCGCGCTGAAGAGCTAGGCTGTGAGGTAGTTAAATTATTCCCAGGTGGTATTTACGGACCAGATTTCGTGAAAGCAATTAGAGGACCTCAACCATGGACAAGTATTATGCCTACAGGCGGTGTATCTCCAACACGAGAAAATCTTGAAGGATGGTTTAAAGCAGGTGTAACTTGTGTAGGCATGGGTTCAAAACTTATCGCTAAAAATGCTTCAGGTAATTATGATTTAGCGAAAATTGAATCTGACACTAAAAATGCTCTAGAAATAATAACAAGCTTAAAGTAGTACTAAGTAATAAATGTAATGAGTCGTCCTAAAAAAGGTTGACTGATTATTAGATAAAATTAGTATTATTATTAGAACCATCAAAAGCTAGCTTTTGATGGTTCTTTTTTGTCCATTTTTTAAGTTTTATGTTCTGTTGTTTATGTGCCTGATTTGGC
>CALDUJ010000195.1 GCA_937923735.1 uncultured Flavobacteriaceae bacterium
TGGGTAGAGGCTACTATCGATACGGCCATTCCGGATAGGCAACCAATGCCAAAATCCGATATTAGAAAAATGATGGTGCCATTAGGACCAGTAGTTGTTTTTGGGGCAAGTAACTTTCCATTGGCGTATTCTACAGCTGGAGGAGATACAGCAGCCGCTTTAGCAGCGGGATGTCCTGTGATTGTGAAATCGCATCCAATGCATGCTGGAACAGGAGAGTTAGTGTCTTCTGCTATAATAAGAGCGGCACAGAAAACAGGAATGCCAAATGGTGTATTTTCGAATTTAAATAGTTCAGGAATAGAGGTTGGTGTGCAACTTGTAGAACATCCAGAAGTAAAGGCGGTAGGATTTACAGGTAGTATTAGAGGAGGAAGAGCATTATTCGATTTGGCGTCTAAAAGAGAAGAGCCAATTCCTGTATTTGCCGAAATGGGGAGTGTTAATCCAGTTGTTATCTTGCCAAATGCATTAAAAGAAAGAGGAAAAGAACTAGCATCTACATACGCGAAATCCATAACGCTTGGGACAGGGCAATTTTGTACTAACCCAGGTTTACTATTAGGAGTCAAAGGAGAAGAATTGTCAAATTTCATAAATAACCTTTCAGACGAAATTGTAAATATTGAACCATCTTGCATGTTGCATCCAAATATTATTGGTGCCTACGAAACCAATAAGAGCAGAGCTGTTTCTCAAAGTGGATTGACAGTCACTGCAGATTATGATGCTGATGTACAAACTAATTTTGCCAGACAAACAATTACAACAGTTGAAGGAGCTACATTTTTAGAAAACACAACCTTACATCAAGAAGTGTTCGGACCATTTTCCATGGTTGTGCAATGTAAAGATGCTGAACAAATGGAAGCTATTATTTCTAATCTTGAAGGACAATTAACAGGTACAATAATTTCGGAAGAAGGTGAAGCTTCAAATTATTCAGGTGTTATTTCTGCGCTTCAGAATAGAGTAGGTAGGGTTATTTTTAATGGCGTACCAACTGGTGTTGAAGTGTGCCCTTCTATGTTACATGGTGGTCCTTATCCTGCATCTACAGATAGTAGATTTACGGCGGTTGGAATTCACTCAATAAAGCGATGGGTGAGACCATTGAGCTTTCAAGATTGGCCAAATGAATTACTTCCTGATGAATTAAAAAACGAAAACCCTCTTGGAATTTCCAGATTAGTAAATAATGAAACTACGTCACGCAAAATTTAAGTATATGAATTTCCTTAAGTGTATTCCTTTAGCCCTATTATTTCTAACAACTGCATGCTCTCAAAGCGAATCTGATAGTGCTACCAAGACATTAAATTCGTTAATTGAAAGCTATCAGAATCATGAAGGTTATGATAAAAAGGAATACCCTTTAGGTCTTTATACAAAGGAATATTATCAAGCTGAAGCTGAGTTTGCTAAATCAAAGCTTGAAGAATTGGCTAAAATAGATTTAGAAAAACTAAAAGAAACAGATAGAATTTCGGCCGAACTATTGAAATTCGTTTTGCAAGACAAGATTGATTATTACGAGTTTGAACGTTATTTGAACCCGTTACTTTCAGATTCTGGTTTTCACAGTAGTTTAAATTATCAAGTCCGACCATTAAATGATTATAATCAAGTAAAGACCTATTTAGACAAATTGAATGCTTTGCCCGAATTTGTAAATCAGAATTTTAAGAATTTGAGAGAAGGATTAGAAAAAGGTGTGTCACAACCTCGAGTAATTTTTAACGGATACGAAACCACCTATAACGATCACATAGTGGATGAAATAGAGGATAGTTATTTCTATTCCCCTTTCAAGAATTTGCCTAATACACTTACTGAATCTCAAAAGGATTCTATTTTAAGTGCTGCAAAAGAAGCTGTTGAAGAAAAAGTAATTCCTCAGTTTAAGACAATAAAAGAATTTTTTGAAACCGAGTATTTGCCAAAAACTAGAACTAGTTTAGGTGTTTCTGAAACTCCTAACGGAAAAGATTATTATCAAAACCGAGTCAATTTTTACACGACCAGTAATCAATATACAGCTGAAGATATTCATCAGATAGGATTAAGGGAAGTGTCTCGTATTAAAGCTCAAATGGAAACAATAATTTCCGATTTGGATTTTAAGGGAAGCTTTGAAGATTTCTTTGAGTTTTTGAGAACTGATGAGCAATTCTATGCTAAATCTCCAAGGGAGTTATTGATGATTGCACGGGACATGGCAAAGCGTGCTGATGAGCAACTGCCAAGATTTTTCAAAACCTTGCCCCGTAAACCTTATGGTGTAGCGCCAGTTCCAGATGCAATAGCTCCAAAATATACTGCTGGTCGTTATGTTGGAAGAAGTGGAGATGATACTGCACCAGGTTATTATTGGGTAAACACTTACGATTTGCCGAGCAGAACATTATATACATTACCATCCTTAACAGTTCATGAGGCGGTTCCTGGCCATCATCTGCAAGGATCATTAAATAATGAATTAGGAGACAGCATACCGCAATTCCGAAAGGATTTGTATTTATCGGCCTATGGAGAAGGCTGGGGTTTGTATACAGAGTTCTTGGCAGAAGATATGGGAATGTATACCACGCCTTATGAGAAATTTGGGCAACTAACTTATGAAATGTGGCGTGCATGTAGATTGGTAGTTGATACAGGGATTCATGCTAAAGGATGGACTAGAGAACAAGTCGTAGATTTTATGGCGTCTAACACAGCTTTATCTTTACATGAAATAAACACAGAAACAGATAGATATATTTCATGGCCTGGTCAAGCTTTATCGTATAAAATTGGAGAATTGAAAATTCGAGAAATGCGAAAAAAGGCTAAAGAGGAGCTTGGTAGTGATTTTGACATTCGCGAGTTCCATGAAATTATTTTAGAGCAAGGTACTGTGACATTGGCTATATTAGAAAAAAGAATCAATGCTTATATTGATAGAGTAAAAGATGGCAAGTAGCACTTTTGTTTGTATTGATGCGCATACCTGTGGAAATCCAGTAAGAGTTATTAGAGAAGGAGGTCCAGAACTCATTGGTAAAACGATGAGCGAAAAGCGTCAACATTTCCTCAAAGAATATGATTGGATTCGTAGAGGCCTCATGTTCGAGCCAAGGGGACATGATATGATGAGTGGAAGTATCCTGTATCCGCCTCATAATCCTGAAAACGATTTTGCCATTCTTTTTATTGAAACATCAGGTTGTTTACCTATGTGTGGTCATGGCACAATCGGCACTATTACTATTGCCATTGAAGAAGGTTTGATACAACCAAAAATTCCAGGAAAAATCAGAATGGAAGCCCCTGCTGGATTGGTTGAAATAGATTATCAACAGACGGGGAATAAAGTAGATTGGGTAAAATTAACCAATGTAAAAAGCTATTTGGCAGCCGAAGATTTGACTGTTGAATGCCCTGAGTTAGGAGCAATAACTTTTGATGTTGCCTATGGAGGAAACTTCTATGCCATCGTTGATCCTCAACAAAATTTTTCTGGAGTCCATGATTTCACGGCAAGTAAAATAATTCAATACTCTCAGATTGTACGAGAACGGATTAATGCAAAATACCCAGAAATGTTTATTCATCCAGAGAATGATACGATTAGAGATGTTACCCATTTACTATGGACGGGTAATCCAATAGATGTTACGTCATCAGGTAGAAATGCTGTGTTTTATGGGGATAAAGCTATAGACAGAAGTCCCTGCGGAACAGGAACATCAGCTCGACTAGCACAACTATATGTCAAAGGATTATTAAAAAAGGGAGAAGATTATATTCACGAAAGCTTTATTGGTAGTAAATTTGTTGGACGTATAGAGGAAGAAACGATTTTAGATAACAAAAAGGCAATTATACCAAGCATAACGGGGTGGGCAAAAATATATGGACATAATATTATTACAATAGATGATGAAGATGATCCTTATGCGCATGGTTTTCAAGTGATTTAGAGCGAAGAGATAAATCATCCCGAACTAGCTTCGGGATATTATCAATAATGTAATAATTAAATTTAAAGAACGAGCTGTCATCTCGAGCGGAGTCGAGAGGTCTTAAATGAGTAAAAAAATTGTAGTTATTGGAGGCGGAATTATAGGATTATGTTCCGCATACTATCTGAATAAAGAAGGACATCAGGTAACGATTATAGATCAATCTAATATGGATGCTGGTGCTTCTTATGTTAATGCGGGCTACTTGTCTCCAAGTCATTTAATCCCACTATCTGCTCCTGGAGTCATGAAACAAGGTTTAAAGTGGATGTTCGATAAATCAAGTCCACTATATATAAAACCAAGACTTAATGCAGATCTTGTTAAATGGGCTTGGGCCTTTAATAAATCTTGCAATAAAAGTCATGTTCAGAAATCAGCCCCAGTAATTCGAGATATTTCAGTATTGAGTCAAGATTTATATGAAGACATCAAGCAGAGTAACGGTTTTTCTTATCATTATGATAAAAAAGGGCTTTTGATGTTATGTCAAACTGAACAGATGCTTGAAAAGGAAATAAAATTAGCAAATATGGCTAAAGAGCACGGGTTAGAAGCAAGTGAAGTTAATGCGTCGGACCTAAAAGTTATGGAGCCTAATGTTGAAATAGATGCAATTGGAGCTGCTTATTTTAAATGTGATCATCATTCTACACCTCATGAATTTATGAAGGAAATGAAGGCCTATTTAAGTAAAGCAGGTGTTGTTTTTCGACCAAACGAGAGGGTTGAAAATATTGAAGTAAATAACGGGAATATTACAGCTCTTATAACTGACAAA
>CALDUJ010000196.1 GCA_937923735.1 uncultured Flavobacteriaceae bacterium
ATTTGCCCTCAGGCACTACTACTAATATTGGCTGTTTTAAATCGGTAACCAAAGCACCAACCCAAGGAGCAAAGCCACCATGAAGTCCAATAAATATTGAATTATGGATATGCGCTTCTATAAAGTCTTTTTCATGACGAACATCCAACACTAATGCTTCTTCATGATTTGCTAAAGCTTCAAATTCTTCTGGGTCTAAAGCAACATTTCCTGTTTTTAATACAGATTCAAACTCTTGATAACCAGTTTTGTTTAGCATCGCATTCTTGGCAAAGTACTGTGGCGGGGGAGGCATACCATCAAGAACTTCTTTTATGAATTCTTCTTTGGTCATGTTTTCACGTAAAGCATAATTGGTCTTCTTTTGTTCACCAATACTTCCTACAGTTTCTTTGCTGAGGTTCTTTCCACAGGCAGAACCAGCTCCATGTGCAGGATAAACAATTACATGGTCTTCTAAAGGCATTACCTTATTACGAAGAGAATCGTATAACATAGCAGCTAAATCTTCTTTAGTAACATCGGATTTAATTGCTAGGTCTGGTCGACCAACATCACCTAAGAACAAAGTGTCTCCAGAGAATAATGCATGGTTCTTTCCGTTTTCGTCTATTAATAAATAACAACTTGATTCTGGAGTATGACCAGGAGTATGAAGTACTTTAAGTGTGATAGCTCCTATTTTAAACTCTTCATTATCTTTTGCGCTATATATATCGAAATCTGTCTCTGCCATGGGCCCATAAATAATTGTAGCTCCGGTTTTTTTTGCTAAATCAATATGACCTGAGACGAAATCTGCATGAAAGTGTGTTTCAAAAACATACTTTATTTTAGCATTATTCGCTTTTGCTTTGTTTATATATGGCTGAATTTCTCTTAAAGGGTCTATTATGGCTACTTCTCCTTCCGATTCTATGTAATAAGCGCCTTGTGCTAGACATCCTGTATATATTTGTTCGATTTTCATGTCGTCTATTTTTATTTTAGGTAAAGATAATAAAGTGCTTTTTTTTGTGATGTGACTTTAGTCATATTAACTCAATTCCTTATAAATTATGTAAATGGCCATTACCAGTACAAACCAACCAAACCCTTTTTTTAGTTTTTTATTTGAAAAGAATTTTGATAAGTACATGCCTATGAATATCCCAATAATTGACACCCCAGTAAAAATTAAAATAAAAGACCAATCTATATTAATGTTTTGAATATCTCCTAAAAAACCGATTAGGGATTTTACAGCAATAATTAATAGGGAGGTGCCTATGGCCTTTTTCATTGGGAGTTTAGCTAGTAAAACTAACGCCGGTATTATTAGAAAACCACCACCAGCACCAACTATTCCCGTAAGAATACCAACTATAAGGCCTTCAATAGCAATCATTGGAAAGTTGTATTTAATTTTCTCTACTTGCGAATCACCTGATTTTTTACTTCGAATCATCGAAAAAGAGGCTAATAACATAATTAGGGCAAAGAATACCATGATGAAAAGATCCTTTGTGACTACTAATTTTCCAACAGAGAAAAATATATCAGGTAAAGCTGGGACTAAATAAAGTCTTGTTGCATAAACAGCTACAAATGCTGGAATTGCAAAAATTATGGCAGTCTTTACGTCTACTAATTTGTTCTTCAGATTGCGAATTGCTCCAATTAAAGAAGTGACTCCAACAACGAAAAGAGAATATGCGGTGGCGACAATTGGATTTAATCCCACTATGTACACAAAAATAGGTACAGTAAGTATAGAGCCACCTGCACCTATAAGCCCTAAAACTATCCCTACTATTAGAGCACCTATATATCCTAAAATTAGTGATAAGTCCATATTAGTGAGGAAGTTTATCTCTTAAAATGCCATAAAGATAGGTACCACCAATTGCAGCGATAATTACAATAAAGATGGAGAAAACTCCAGTTCCAACTAAAATGTACATAGGTCCTGGACAAGCACCAGCTAATGCCCAACCGAGCCCAAAAATAGTTCCACCAACTATATGCCTAATAAAACCCTTTTCTTTCTTTGGAACACGCATTAATGTGCCTTCAGTGTTCTTAAGCTTGATTTTACGAGACAGTTGCAATAATATAATACCAGTTAAAACTGCAGATGCGATAATGCCATACATATGAAAAGATTCAAAGCGAAACATTTCATAAATTCTATACCAAGAAACGGCTTCTGATTTCACAAGGACAATTCCAAAAACTACGCCTACTATTAAAAATCTCAAGTATTTCATTTTTTTAAAATATTAGGGGGAATATTATATGCACCATAATTAATCCGCCAATAAAAAAACCAATGACCGATATTAAGGATGGCATTTGTAAACTACTTAAACCAGTTATGGCATGACCAGATGTGCAGCCACCAGCATAGCGAGTACCAAACCCTACTAGAAGACCTCCAATCGTTAATATGAGTATACCTTTAATGCTGAAAACAGCATTCCATCCATAAATTTCTGACGGCAGGAGTGTTTTTCCAGCATTAGCAAATCCATATTCATTCAGACTTTTCATGGTTTCTGGGTTGATTTCTATGTTCGTAGGATTGGATAATAAAAAATGTGCAATAAAACCTCCAATTACGGCCCCTAAAACCGTTACAAGACTCCATTTTTTGTCTCGCCAGTTAAATCTAAAGAATTCTACTTTCTTTCCAGCACCAGCAATTGCGCAAAAAGTACTTAGGTTAGATGACATGCCAAATGTCTTGCCAAAATAAATTAAGATATACATTATTAGGGCGATTAATGGACCTGTCACATACCAAGGCCATGGCTCAAGAATAGGTTGCATAAAACATTATTTTATGCAAATATAGGATTCGTTTTCACGAAGTTTTGTAATAAATGTTACTTAGTAATTAAGGACTTCAATTTTATTGCGGGATAGTTTTATTTTCCCTTCATTTTCCAGCGTTTTTAGTAATCTGGAAATAACAACTCTAGATGTGTTTAGGTCTTCGGCAATATCTTGATGTGTATTTGTAAGTGTTGGTGAAGACGTTAATTTAACTTTATCTATCAAATACTTGTTAAGGCGCTTGTCTAGCTTTAAAAATGCAAGAGAGTCTATGGTATCTAACATTTCGTTAAATCTAATCTGATAACTATTTAAGATAAAATTTCGCCAGCTTTCATTACTGTTAAACCATTCATTGTTTTTGAAGATGGGCAACATAACTATTTGTGTGTTGTTATCTGCTATGGCTCTTATTTTGCTTTTAGCCTTTTGTAGGCAACAAGTGAGTGACATTGCGCAAGTGTCACCTTGTTCAAGAAAATATATCAAGATTTCATTTCCCTTTTCATCCTCACGAATGATTTTTACACTACCCTCTATTACTAAGGGTATGTATTTTAATTCTTGATCAAGATCAATGATAATATCATTTTTTTGGTACTCCCTGAGTATTCCAATCTGACATATCTCGTTAATCAGCACAGCATCAAAGACATATTTGAATTTTTGAAGAAGAAATTTGTCTATCATGTTTCAAAAATAGTCAATTACATTTTTGATGTAAATAGATGATTGAAATTTTAATAAAAGTCATATATTTGCACCCACAAAATTGGCCTCGTAGCATAACTGAATAGTGCACTTGATTACGGCTCAAGAGGTTGCAGGTTTGAATCCTGCCGAGGTCACTAATAAATTGAAAAAGGTTAAAAGAAATTGAGTTTACTCAAAAATTCTTTTAGCCTTTTTTAATTTTAAAAGCGGAGCTTATATAAGTTGTGTTATTAGTTTTCTTTATCTTTCATTTATGAAAAAAATTCAAGAATTTATACGTGATATTCATGACTTCCCAAAGCCAGGAATTGTTTTTAAGGATATTACACCATTACTGTCTGATTCTGAAGCAATGAAAGAATGTGCCGATGCATTATATGATTTAATTAATGATAAAAAGATAGATAAAGTAGTAGGTATAGAGTCTAGAGGTTTTTTCTTCGGAACATTATTGGCAGAAAAATTGAAAGCGGGATTTATTCCTGTGAGAAAGCCAAATAAATTACCTCATAACACCATATCTGAAACCTATGCATTAGAATATGGTTCGGATGCTTTAGAGATGCATACAGACGCCATTAAAAGAGGTGAGCGCGTACTCATTCATGATGATGTACTGGCAACAGGAGGCACTGCTAGCGCTGTTTGCAAATTGGTTGAAAGACTTGGAGGAAAGATTGTGCAATGCAATTTTTTAATCGAATTGGAATTTTTAAATGGAAAAGATAAAATACCTAAGTATCCAATGGCTTCGTTGCTTAAATACTAATCCAAAGCACGTTTGGTAACATAGAGTTTCCAGCCAAATATGGCCATTTGTAGCTTAGTGGCCTTAGATAAATCTAATCTTCTTTTAGTGTAACTGGGAAGTATGGCTTTATTCATTTTTGCCAAGATTTTAAATAGAGACTTTTTCATAAGCCTAAAATAATAAAACTTACCCTAGGTTGTAAGTTTTATTGTTTAGTCTGTTTAAATTATCCGAATATAATATCGATTAACAGTTTAGCAAGTGTCATCATAATTAGAGTTTTAAAAGATTGATTGATTTCCGAAAATATTTCGGAGGATTGATTTTAAAGATTGATTAAAGATTACTTATGTCTTCGTTTACTATCCCAGATAGAAATACGTTTTGAATAATCTTTGTTTGTTAGTTGATTGCTGTTTAAAGTTCTCATGTTGTAATTTTTATTGATGCCGAAGCAAGTTCGGCACAGGTTGATAATTGATTTTATTAATACCCATTTTTCATAATGGTTCAGCCAATATTATATTTGAAAATCTATCTGCAAAATTTTTTAAAAGAAATCGATATAATTGCCTTTACATATGATAGTGAAAAAATGTAATACATTTTGAAAATTATCATATAGTCTATAAATAAGTTATAAAATGTAAGCTTATATAATTCTTATTGTTTTATTTAGTAGGTTTTGTAGGAGTATTTTTGATGTATTTTGCAAAACCTAGGGGCGTTTCATCTTTTTTTAGCCCTTTTTGGCGGTTTTCATCTTTTTTTTGAAAAAATGTGCAATAAAAAAGACGCTCAAACTGAGCGCCTTTTTTATTAAATATTCGAAGTTTTTTAGTCTTTGGTGGTAGCTATGATAGCGCCATCTTTTGCTTTTTCACCGTATAAGCTGATAGCAGCTTTGCCCCTCAATACGTCAACAGAATCTAGCTTATCATCTTTTGCTAGTGCATTTAATTTTTCGAAAGTAGATTCTTTACCGTCGATGATGATAATTTTTTCAGTATTTGGATCATCAAAGAACTTGAATTTTTGCGTTTTTCCGTTATTGATATTAGTAGATGCGTTGTCTTCACCATTAAAGAAGAAATTCATGCCACCTGATTTACCTCCTTTAATAATGATACGTTTGTCGCCATTTTCATCTTCTTCAATGCTAAACATGTCATGCATGCCTTTCATCATATCATCCATATTGAATGAGTTACCTCCAAACATAAATATATTACCGTCTTCGTCATTAAAATTAAACATGTTTCCACGAATACTATCCATCATTTTAAAACGATGCCCAAAAATAGAATCCATATTAAAATGATTGCCTGGCATTCTGTTTCCGAAGAAAGCAAAGTTACCGAAGCTTCCTTTGCCCTGAGTTATATATAATGATTTGTTTTTACGCCCAAACGAAATTTCGTTAATAGGAGAAGAACTTTGCAAGTTACTAACACTTTTGCTTCCTGTGTTGAGATCTTCTAACTCGATACTTATTGAGGTGATTTCCCCTAGGTCATTTCTTTTAATGTTGGTAAATGACCCTTTAATATCGTGCTCTTTAAGCATGTCCATGATGTCCTCAAACTCTTTTTGAGTGGTTTTGCTATTAATTGTGATGTTGACATTTACATCATTAATAATAGTTTTTGTAATCTGGTTTTGATTGTTTTTTGCAGAGAAGCTACTCAATGTAAAGCCCAGAACAGCCACTACTGCAATGATTGTTACAAATTGTAATTTGCCTGTTGTTTTCATTTTGAATAGATTTTTTAAGTTTATACAATATGATTTAACAAAAATTATTCCAAATTAGTTTGATGAATTAATGACATATTTGCCATCTTTTTTGCCAATAACAATTGTAGGAATGGCATCAGGACTAGTGTCATAACTAGAACTTGTCTTGCTGCCTTTATTATTGTCTAGTTTTAATTTTATACGTGTAATCTCTCCATTTTTATTGCGTTTTACTCCTGAAAATTTAAAATCAATTCCTTGATCTTTTAGTTTTTCTTTGTAAGAGTTTAGTAAACGGTCGGATGTGGTATTCTCAATAAAATATACTTTTTCAAAATCGGAATCAGTATTGTAGACTATATAGGCTTTTTCGCTCTTTTTTGAACCTTTTTTACCTTTCGTGAATATCTGGATTACGCCGTCTTCACCATCTTCACCATATACTGCAATGGCGGATTTTCCTTTCAATACATTAATTGATGCAATATTGTCAGGTTTAATATGCGAAATATCATCTCCTTCAATAACTTTTCCATTTACTACGTACAGAGGTGTTTTTCCATCTGCATTTATTTTTATTTTTCCAGAATTAGTGGATGAAGAACCAGTTGCATATACAAATGTATTAGAGTCATCATCCTTATCGGTTACATAAACAAAAGAGTTGCCTTTTTTTCCTTTTCGCTTTTCTAGTTCTTCTTTTATCTCAATCTCGACTTTACGTTTTTGCAAACGAGTTTTGCGTTCCTCCATTTGGGCTTTACGCACTTCCATATGAACCTTGCGTTCTTCTATTCGCTCTTCCATTTCTACTTTATGCTCTTCCATGCGTGCTCTATGTTCTTCCATACGCTCTTCATGCGCTTCTTTTACAGTCTCATGATGTTCTTTCATTCGTTCCTTATGTTCGTGCATGCGGGCTTTGTGGTCTTCCATTCTTGCTTTATGATCTTCTAATCTTTCTGCATGAGCTTTCATACGTTCTTTATGCTCTCTTCCGTCTGGAGAGTTACCAATTCCGTAACCACCATTTTCTCTAGTGTAAATGTAAATTGGCTTTATAGGTTCATCGTTGTCACTATTAACACTATAAGAACTATTACTGCCTGTTGCTTCATTTCTATATTTAATCTTGATGCTAGTGATTTCTCTAGCAGAATTATAATCAAGCTTACTGTAACTAAATTCCATGCCTTTCCCTTCTAGGTCTCTCTTAATCTTATCAAGTTCTTCCTTAGTCGTGTCTTTAGTGATTTTTGCTATAACATCGTTGATTACTTTAAGTTTAGGTTTATCATTTTTATCCTCTTTTGAAGCTACTGGAAGTATTATTTTTTCTTCAACCGGCAGAATGAATACTTCTGAGTTTGTTGTATTAGGTAGTTCAACTGAAATAGGATTACTTTCTTTTGCGATTTCAATAGTCTTTGTATTGAAACTCATTAAAAAGAGTGCCAATGCAGGAAGTATCAAACTGTACTTCCAAAGATTTCTTGCTTTACTTGAGGTTTGATTTAACATAACGATTCGTTTTTTGATTAATGAATTATAAAAATTATTTGTGATTGATGTGCAATAGATAGGAACAGACACCTTTAGTAAAGTGTGTTGATAATTCCGTATGGAGTCAAGATTTGAAATTGCGGCTTTATCAGCCATGAATTCAAGATTCTGCTGAATATTTTTCTTGTAGAACCAAACAATGGGATTAAACCATTGAAAAATAACAAACAGTTGAGAAATTATTATATCTACAGAATGTAGCTGTTTGCTATGGGCTTTTTCATGATTTAAAATGACATTTAAATCTTTTTCTGAAAAATTCTTTGGGTTGTATATAATGTAGTTAAAGAAAGAGAAAGGAGATACGTCTTTTGAGACTTTGATTAATTTGTAACTACCATATTGTTTAACTGTTCCAGATTTAACAATTCTATACAATGAGAATAATTGAATAACAAATTGAGAACTAATAAATATAACTCCCATTATGTAAATATTAAATAATAGGGTGTTCCAGTCGAAAGGATTTGATATCACTTCAGCACTGTCAATATATGTTACTGGGATATTATAAAGGCTAGTTTCTACAACAGGCTCTACATATATATAAGTGTTAAAAACAACTAGTGGAAGTAGGAGCGATGCAATAATACCGCCGAGTAAATAATGACGATTTAAACTAAAAAATGTTTCTTTCTGTAAAAGAAATTTATAGGTTAAAAAGAAAATAGTCAATATGCCAGCCGATTTCAATAGATATATGAATAATGCTTCCATGGTTATGATTTTTTTTCGATTAGAGCTATTATTTCTTTTAGGTCATCGACACTAATTTTTTCTTCCTTTGCAAAAAATGAGACCACGTTTTTATAACTACTATTAAAGTAATTATCAATAGCGGTATTGAAAAAACGCTTTCTATATGCTTCCTTTGTTATTATAGGGTAGTATTGATGGGTTTTACCAAAAGCGTTATAGGCAACATAGCCTTTTTCTTCAAGGTTTCTTATGATGGTTGAAAGTGTATTGTAGTGAGGTTGGACCTCTTTTATTTCAGCTAAAACATCTTTTACAAAAGCTTTTTCAAGTCTCCATAAGATATGCATAACTTCCTCTTCTTTATTTGTTAGTCTTTGCATTGTGTCGTGAATTCTAAATTAGTGATTCAAATCTATAACTATTTTTATAGTTATACAACTATGTATCTAGTTATTTAACGAAATTTTTAGTTTTTATTGTATGATTTGTAAATAGTATCTTCGCCTCCAGAATGCTTCGAAGCTTCAGCGGAGTAGTTAAAATTACGAAGGGCATGAGTATAGCTTATTTAATTCTTGGGTTTGTTTTATTAGTAGTGGGAGGAGAGTTCTTGGTGCGTTCTTCAGTGGCTTTGTCATTTAAACTCAATATATCTAAGTTTGTTATTGGTATGACAGTGGTCTCTTTTGCTACCTCTGCACCAGAGCTTTTGGTGAGTTTACAAGCCGCATTAAATGGTTCGCCTGCGATTGCTATTAATAACGTAGTTGGGTCCAACATTGCAAATATCGGATTAGTATTAGGTATTACAGCTGTGGTAGGGTCTATAAGTGTTGGTAAATCTTTTTATAAAGTAAATTGGCCAATCATGATGCTGTTCTCTATTGCTCTGTATTATTTCTTATATAATGATAGCCAATTGGTAGCATGGGAAGGTGCTGTACTTTTTGGAGCATTACTAATATTCATTTTCTCTTTAATTAAGAATGAAAAGAATACTGCTAATGTTGAAGATGTAGACGATAAGTTGGCCATTGTGTCTAATTTTAAGATAATCGTTTGGCTATTAATTGGTGCCTTTGCCTTATATTTTGGTTCCGAATGGTTAGTGACAGGTGCTACGGATATTGCCCGAAAACTTGGAGTTACTGAAGCTGTTATTGCGGTGACCATGATAGCCATAGGGACAAGTGTTCCAGAATTGGCTGCATCTGTTATTGCGGCTGCCAAAAAAGAAAAGGCTATCTCTCTAGGGAATCTTATTGGTTCTAATATCTTTAATATCGGGTCTGTTCTTGGTCTAACTTCTATAATAAAAACCATACCAATTACTGATGCCTCTATTTTGTCACGTGATATCTTTTGGATGTTGCTCTTTGCAGCTGTGATTTTGCCTTTAGCGTTGCTGCCCAAGCGACATGAGATTAATAAAGTAAAAGGCTTTTTACTGGTCTTGGGCTACGGTATATTTATTGTTATGGCCTTTGCAGGGTAGGATTTTGAGGTTTCGTTAATGGTCTTGTGTATGGCGTAGTTAGGCATGCCTCGTTATGCCATACACAGGGGGCGTTGGAGAATCGTTTTTTTAGCCCCATTCAGCATTCAATTTTTTTAATTCCGATTTTAATTCCAAAAGTGATTTCTCATCAATTAATTGAATATTTATTGTCAGTTCTTTATTGTCAGATTTCAGAATATAATCTCCAGAAAAATGCCTAATTCGTTTTATTTCATTTAGGTGCAATTTTTTTCCAAAAGGCCAATTTTGCTTTATAATTCCATTTTCAAGAGTTAAATATTTTTCCCTCTTTTGATAGAAATACATTATTAAATAAATTGCTGAAAAAACAAACCAACCATATTCAAACCAATTCACATCTTCATTGAATATGACTAATATTATTCCATATATTAGCCAAACTATTCCCATAATTAAATTCAACTTTAATTGTTTCTTTTTATATCCTATTCTCATTTTTCTTAATGTTAGCCAATGTAAATATATGATTCCGTTTTAATGAATTATATCGTTTGTTAACGAAGTTCGTGTATTTTTTTCATAAACCCAAAGCATAAAAAAAGAGGTTACTTGAGAAAGCAACCTCTTTTAAATTGATAACAAAAATAGTGTTAACTGATATCTGCAGATTTAACTGTCTTAATAATTCTACCAGCTATTTTGTATGGATCACCGTTAGATGCTGGTCTTCTATCTTCTAACCAACCTTTCCAGCCTTTTTCAACTGTAATAATTGGGATACGGATAGATGCACCTCTATCTGAGATTCCGTAACTGAAATCGTTAATAGATGCTGTTTCGTGTAATCCTGTTAAACGTTGGTCGTTAAACTCCCCATATACCTCGATGTGCTCTTTTACTACCGGTCTAAAAGCTTCACATATCTTTTCGTAAGTTTCTTGGCTACCACAAGTTCTCAATGTTGTATTTGAGAAGTTTGCGTGCATACCAGAACCATTCCAGTCCATATCTTTTCCTAATGGTTTTGGGTGGTATTCAATATAATATCCGTATTGCTCAGTTAAACGATCTAAAAGATAACGTGCTATCCATATTTCGTCACCAGCTTTTTTAGCACCTTTAGCAAACAATTGGAATTCCCATTGTCCAGATGCAACTTCTTGATTAATACCTTCAAAGTTCAGTCCAGCAGCAATACATAAGTCTGCATGCTCTTCTACTAAATCTCTTCCGTGTGTATTTTTTCCACCTACAGAGCAGTAGTACATACCTTGTGGTGCAGGGTAACCACCAATAGGGAATCCTAATGGTAACTGTGTTGCAGTATCCATAATAAAGTATTCTTGCTCAAAACCGAACCAGAAATCGTTGTCTTCATCTTCAATAGTAGCTCTTCCGTTAGATTCGTGCGGCGTACCGTCGGCATTCAAAACCTCAGTCATTACCAAATACCCATCTTTTCTTGCAGGATCTGGATATATAGCTACTGGTTTTAATAGACAGTCTGAAGATCCACCTTCAGCTTGTCTAGTAGATGATCCATCAAAAGACCAGATTGGACAATCTTCTAATTTTCCACTAAAGTCTTCTTCAACTTTAGTTTTGCTTCTCATGTTTTGAGTTGGTTTGTATCCATCTAACCAGATGTACTCAAGTTTTGACTTACCCATGTTATTTTAGTTTAAAAATTTGATGTAGCAAATATTGTTATTTTTGTCATTTTGAACAAAAAAAAGAGGGTATTTTAGATGAAATGTTATTAATAATTGTTGATAACCCTATTTTTGATAGGGTAGATGTGTCAAATTTTAAATATTTCGTATTTTTGACCCAAAATTTTATCAATATGTCAACACTCAGGTTTAATGCTATAAAGGAAAGCCTTAAAAGAAAGCCAATTAAGGTTGAAGAAACGGAAAGACGTAGCTCCTTATTCGGAAAAAATGTCTTTAATGATGCTGCAATGAGGCAGTTTTTAACCAAGGATGCATATAAAAGTGTTAACAATGCAATTGAAAAAGGGTCTAAAATAGATAGAGCTATTGCCGATCAAATTGCGTCAGCTATGAAAGATTGGGCCATTAATAAAGGTGTAACTCATTATACGCACTGGTTTCAGCCACTTACTGGTGCAACAGCGGAAAAACATGATGCTTTTTTTGAGACTATTGATGGGGGTTCGGCTATTGAAAGATTTGGAGGAGGACAATTGGTACAGCAAGAACCAGATGCATCCAGTTTTCCGCATGGTGGTATAAGGAACACATTTGAGGCCAGAGGTTATACAGCTTGGGACCCAACATCTCCAGCCTTTATATATGGTACGACACTTTGTATCCCAACAATTTTTGTCTCTTATACAGGAGAAGCTTTAGATTACAAAACGCCATTATTAAGAGCATTACAAGCCGTTGATGGAGCTGCTGTAGATGTCGCTAAGTATTTCGATAAGAACGTAAAAAAGGTCAATGCATCTTTAGGTTGGGAGCAAGAATATTTTTTGATAGATAGTGCACTGGCATCTTCTAGACCAGATATTATACAGACTGGTAGAACGCTTTTAGGTCACTCACCAGCAAAAGGGCAACAACTGGATGATCATTATTTTGGTACGATTCCAAATCGTGCCATGGCATTTATGCGTGATCTGGAAACAGAATGTATGTTGCTTGGAATACCAGCAAAAACTAGACATAATGAGGTAGCGCCTAATCAATTTGAGTTAGCCCCAATTTTTGAAGAAGCTAATCTGGCGGTTGACCATAACTCCTTATTAATGGATATCATGGAGAAAATAGCACAACGTCATGATTTTAAGGTGCTGTTTCATGAAAAACCATTTGCAGGAATCAACGGTTCAGGAAAGCATAACAATTGGAGTTTGAGTACAGATACAGGTGTTAACTTGTTGAGTCCTGGAAAGACACCAATGAGTAACTTACAATTTCTAACATTTTTTATAAATACTATAAAAGCTGTTCATGACTATGAAGAGTTGTTGAGAGCTGCAATAGCTTCAGCAAGTAATGACCACAGGCTTGGCGCGAATGAAGCGCCGCCAGCCATAATTTCTGTATTTATAGGAGAACAGTTAACCACTGTTTTAAATGAATTGGAAAACGTAACTAGAGGTAAGTTATCACCGAAAGAGAAAACAGATCTTAAACTAAATGTTGTTGGTAAAATTCCTGAAATATTACTCGATAATACCGACAGAAATAGAACTTCTCCATTCGCATTTACTGGTAATAAATTTGAATTCAGGGCAGTTGGTTCTAACGCTAATTGTGCTAAAGCGATGACAGTTTTAAATACTATAGTTGCGAAGCAGTTAATTGAATTCAAAAAAGAAGTAGATATTCTTATCGATAAGA
>CALDUJ010000197.1 GCA_937923735.1 uncultured Flavobacteriaceae bacterium
TATTGCATCTCCCGATTTCGTATTAATGTTTGTTCCTATTGAGCCTGCCTTTGCTATTGCAGTTAATGATGACAACTCGTTATATAATAAAGCATTTGAGAAAAATATTGTCATTGTAACACCTTCTACTCTATTAGCCACCCTTCGTACAATTGATACCATGTGGAATAACGAAAAGCAGCAGCGTAATGCTATTGAAATAGCGAGACAAGCTGGTGCTTTGTACGATAAATTTGAAGGATTAGTTAAAGACCTCACTGGAGTTGGAAAGAAAATAGATGCTGCCAAAACCGATTACTCTTCTGCTATGAATAAGTTGGTAGAAGGTAAAGGAAACCTCGTTACAAGTGTTCAAAAACTCAAGAAAATGGGAGCAAAAGCAAAGAAAGAGCTTCCGGAAGCTATTATAAAACGTGCTGAGGAAAATGAAGATTGATAAATCAATATTATGACTGAATATAAATCCGTTGACTCCACAAGAATAACTATTTCTGAATTAATGCTTCCATCGCACTCCAATTTCGGTGGAAAAATTCATGGTGGTTATATTTTGAGTTTGATGGACCAAATAGCCTTTGCCTGTGCATCTAAATATTCTGGTGCTTATTGTGTAACTGCATCAGTAGACACTGTAGATTTTCTGAAACCTATAGAAATAGGTGAATTAGTAAGCATGAAGGCTTCTGTGAACTATGTCGGAAAAACATCCATGGTAGTTGGTATTAGAGTTGAAGCAGAAAATATTCAGACAGGCAAAAAAAAACATTGCAACTCTTCATATTTCACAATGGTTGCTAAAACCGAAGATGGAACATCTGTAAAAGTTCCTGGCTTAATCATAAATGACAAAACGGAAGTCAAACGCTTTTTAAAAGCACTAAAGCGTATTGAGACTAAACGAAAACGAAAAGAAGAATTTGAAAGAGAAGATTTCTCCCATTTAGAATACCTGGACGATTTAAAAAACTACAACGTAAGGATAGAGCTTCCAGACAATTATTCAGATGTTTAGAACGACTAAAAGTTCCTGCTCAAATTAAATCCGAAATAAAAATCACCATCGCCCCAATCACCGCTTCCTTGTCCAAGGAATCCATTCGTATTCATAGGTTGTGCATTCGTAAAATGCATTTGGAATACGTGTCCACCTGTTTCTAAGTCTACACCTATCGATAGTGGATTCGTAAAAGGTGAATTATCTGCTCTGTTTAGGTGTAAGCCGTAATCCATATTTAAAGACCAACGCGTACTAAGCTTATACCGTCCACCTAGTCCAACAGCAAATTGAGAATTGTCTTGAGCATCCACTTGAACGTAATTATCATGGAAGAAAGTTGGTGCTATTAGTAGCGATAAATTCTTGTCTACCTTTCTGGAAATTAATAATTGAGTCGTATACCCTAGCCTATTATTAAATTCAAGTTTAGGGAGGTTGTCTTTATCTAATCCTGTATTGATGTTTAGTTCATTAAGGCCAACGACCGTAAAAGGAAATCCATTTTCTTGTTGCCGCAACAATCGATACTTAACAGCAAAATTGTAAATTTTCTGAAATGAACTCCTAGAAGCACTAATATTAATACAATCCGTTAATCCATATACAAAGTTCAATCTAGTAACGGCCTCATCTAAGCCAAAGAAGTTATCTAGACCACGTTCTATACTTCCAAAACGGTGCGCAACAACAAAGGTTAATTCCTTTTTTGCTACCAACTTCGTAGATTCGAAATTCACAATTTTCAGCCCTTTAAAGGCGGCCGTAGCATATTGATTACCTGTATCGTCTGTATCAATCTCTGATAAGAGGTCATCCTGAGAAAAGGCGAATATTGGAATGAGTAATAATAAGATTACGATTTTCATGGCTAGTTTAATTTTATTAAAAATAACAAAAAAAGCCTTCAATGACTGAAGGCTTTAATATTTTACTCTTCTAATGTTATTGCTTTACAAAGCGCTTCGTTTCTGACAAATCTCCAGAAATAACTCGTACAATATATATGCCGCTATTCCAACTTGATACATTCACACTTGCATCTATATCTGAAATCTCTTTATCAACAACTCTTTTACCAAGAACATCATACACCTGCAATCTTGCGTTTTGAATTCTTGGGTTTAAATCAATGTTCATGCGCTCCCTAGCTGGGTTTGGAGAGATTGTAAAACTAGGTTCTTGTTGAAATTCATCGTTACTTAATACCATATTGGCCATGGCTCCGCCTCTACCCCCGTTATGATAGTCAAGAGTTAAATTATTATCTAGAGCCCATAAAAAAGGAAACGTGGTAGCTGTAGAAGGAAATATATAATCATTGGAGTCTCCTGTATCAATAAGTCTGGTAATAACCAAAGTTCTTAACCCTCCAGATGTTGTATTAGATGCTAGGGTAAGGTTTTGTTCTGCATCTAAGTTGGGAGTTCCAGTACCAGCAGGCATGTTTCTATCTTGCAGACCTACTGAATGATAAATAATAGCATCATCACCTAAATTCCCCATTGAATTTCCTGATGCTGTTCCTGGACTAACACCAAGCCAAACATCGTCTGGTCCAATTAAAGTAATTGTAACTAAGTCATTGGTAACGTCTACGTCAAACTGCACTGTATAGTCTGTAGCGACCATAATTGGTCCACTTGTGTAGGATTGACTGAACCCTGACACCACAAAAGTGAGTAATAAAACAAATAATAAAGTAATTTTTTTCATAGCTATTATATTAATCTTTAAGTAATTGTAACAATTTTTCGTCTTTTATCATTTTAGCATAGTCGAGAGCTGTATAGCCGCGAATATCCTTTATGCTCTTATCTGCATTGGCTTTTACGAGTAACTCAACTATTTCTGTGTTCTTGAACATAGTTGCAAACAACAATGCTGTTACTTTGCTTTTGTCCAGTACATTCGGATCTGCTCCCTTTTTCAAAAGCGCCCTAACTATATCAACATTTCCTTTTACAACAGCAGCCATTAGTGCGGTTCCATCTTCTGCTCTATCATTGATGTCCTCCACATGGTCTATTAGATACAAGGCAACTTCGTTATTCATCTTATAACTTGCCAATATCAGAGGCGTATAACCGTTTTCATTCCTAGCATTTATCACATTAGGATTCTCTTTCATCAGTACTTTCAATTCTTCTAAAGAACCATTTCTGGCAACATCAAAAACATCTTTTTGAGCAGCCATACTTGTAGTAAATATAAGAAAAATGTATATAAATCCTTTCATAATCAATCAATTAGTGTACATTCATTTAACTTCACTTGTTCCAATAAATCATCATATCCGATACATCGTCCTTTTAGTATTATTTTATCACCTAAGCTAAGGTTTTCTTTTAGACTCATTTTGAATTGACAAAAAACGCCCTCATCTAAGGTTAAATCTGAATCATTTAATTCAGTAATTGTGCCTGATACTTGAATAGTTTTGTCAATATACTTTTGTTCGTTTATTTGTGATTCATTAACAAACTCTTCTGTAATTTTCTCTGAAGTGGTAATAATCTCAGCAGTTTCTTCACTTATATCGCGATGATCCTGATATAGATAGTTGTAAACCAACAAACCTATAACCACAAGAAGAAGAAAAAAAAGACCTTTTTTTCGCATTAAATATTTAAATTAACCGTTATTTACTCAGATAACTTGCTTAAAATTAGGCAATTTTAAAACCAAAAATCCTACAAATATGAAAAATAATGCAATCTATGTCATGGCATCATTGTTGCTTTTAGTAGTTAGCGCATGTTCTAACGACAGCGAAGATGACTTAATAGACCAAATGCAAGACCCAGATCCGATAACTTATATAGATGATGTAAAGGCAATTATTGATAATAACTGTAATAATTGTCATTCGGATCCTCCTACAAATGGAGCCCCGATTGCATTAGTTACCTATGCACAGGTAAAGAACTCAGCTGAGAATGGTTCTCTTATTAGCAGAATACAAAGGCAAGTGGGCGAATCTGGGGCGATGCCTCTTGGGGGGCCAAGATTACCTCAATCTCTTATAGATGTGGTGGTACAATGGCAAACTAACGGGTTTGTAGAAAATTAACATTATGAAAGCCCATAATCCCGAAGTAAATTCTGGACAGGTTGGGCATTTGGCAGGCCACGGTCAATATCTACCAAATAATTAAATACTGACCAAGAGATTGCTAAAAAAATTCAAATAGATGAAGTATTTAATTTACATTTTCCTTTTTCTTTCAACTGGCATTTTAGCCCAAGACAAATATTTAACTAAAACAGGAACCTTAACTTTCGAGGCTTCTGTACCATCTTTTGAAGAGGTAAAAGCCACTAATAAAGCAGTTACTGCTATCTTGAATAAGGATAATGGCGAATTTGCTGCATTAGCCTTAGTAAAGGCTTTTAGGTTTAAAAATGCACTTATGGAAGAGCATTTTAACGAGAACTATGCTGAGTCTGATGATTATCCTAAAGCCATATTCAAGGGAATAATCTCTGGCGATTCTTTTAAAGGTGAATTAACGTTCCACGGAAAGACCAAAACCATCGAAAACATCGAATTCAATAAGTCCCTAGAAGGAGATACCATTATCTTGAAAGGCTACTTTAAGGTAAATGTTTCGGATTTCGATATCAAGATTCCAAAGGTAGTCAGCAATAAACTCTCTGAGGAAGTTAATATAAACTTTGAATTTAGATTGAAGAAAAAATAATGTCACATTGAGCGCAGTCGAAATGCTTTGTTTTCAAAACATCAAAAACTTCGACTGCGCTCAGTTAGACAAGTACAGATCATCTTTTTATACAACTTTTCCAAATATTACTTACTCAAGTACATTTTTCGCCTAGAATACAAATTGTAGAATTCGTCATCTTTTAAGCTATCTATAAATAAGATACTCTCTCCTGTACTCTTCATTTCCGGACCCAATTGCTTATTTACATTCGGGAACTTATTAAAGCTAAATACTGGCTGCTTAATTGCATAGCCATCTAGTTGTGGATTAAAATCGAAATCTGTCACTTTATTTTCTCCTAACATTACCTTAGTTGCGTAATTAACATAAGGTTGCTTGTAAGCCTTTGCAATAAAAGGCACAGTTCTGGAGGCTCTTGGATTAGCCTCAATGATGTAAACCTTATCATCTTTAATAGCGAATTGTATATTAATAAGACCTACAGTGTTTAATGCTAAAGCAATCTTCTTAGTATGATCTTTTATTTGCTGCATCACAAACTCTCCAAGATTAAAAGGCGGTAATGTGGCATTACTGTCTCCAGAATGTATTCCGCAAGGCTCAATATGCTCCATGACACCAATAATCTGGACGTTTTCTCCATCACAAATTGCATCTGCTTCAGCTTCAATGGCACCATCTAGATAATGATCCAATAGTAATTTATTGTTAGGTATTTTACGAAGTAAATCTACCACATGCTCTTCTAATTCATCTTTATTAATGACAATCTTCATTCCTTGCCCACCAAGAACGTAAGACGGTCTAATCAATAAAGGAAAATCCAATTCATCCGCAAGTGCTAAAGCTTCATCTGTTGTTTCTGCTACACCAAATCGAGGGTAAGGAATATCGTTTTCTTTTAATATGGTTGAGAAACTACCTCTATCCTCCGCAAGATCTAGTGATTCA
>CALDUJ010000198.1 GCA_937923735.1 uncultured Flavobacteriaceae bacterium
TGCAAAGGTAAGTATTCCTCGATTAAAAATTGTTCAAAACCTGTCTTTACTTCTATTGTATCCTCTTAAAAGAAGTGGTAATTTAGCAGCTATCCAAAATTGAAAACACACATTAAATGAGCACTGAAAAAGACGCAAAATTAAAAGCCTTAAAGCTAACTTTAGATAAATTAGACAAGGCCTACGGAAAGGGAACTGTTATGAAAATGAGCGACCAAGCGGTTGTAGACGTTGATGCTATTTCTTCTGGTTCTTTAGGGCTTGATATTGCCTTAGGGGTTGGTGGATACCCTAGGGGTCGAGTTGTAGAAATATATGGCCCTGAATCTTCGGGTAAAACCACACTAACCTTACATGCTATAGCTGAAGCCCAAAAAGCTGGAGGTATAGCTGCTTTTATTGACGCCGAACACGCTTTTGACCGTTTTTATGCTGAGAAATTAGGGGTTGATATAGATAATCTTATCATTTCTCAACCAGATAATGGTGAGCAAGCTCTAGAAATTGCCGATCACTTGATTCGTTCTGGGGCTATTGATATTGTTGTTGTCGATTCTGTAGCAGCACTAACACCTAAAAGTGAAATTGAAGGCGAGATGGGCGATTCTAAAATGGGATTACATGCGCGATTGATGTCTCAAGCTTTGAGAAAATTAACCGCATCCATTAGCAAAACTAATTGTACTGTTATTTTCATTAACCAATTACGTGAAAAAATAGGTGTGATGTTTGGCAACCCTGAAACGACCACAGGTGGTAACGCCCTGAAATTCTATGCTTCTGTAAGATTAGATATCAGACGCTCTACACAGATAAAAGATAGTAATGGTAGTGTTCTTGGTAATAAAACACGAGTTAAAGTCGTGAAAAACAAAGTAGCTCCACCTTTTAGATTGGCAGAATTTGACATTATGTATGGACAGGGGGTTTCCAAAGTGGGTGAGATATTAGATATTGCTGTTGAACATGAAGTCGTAAAGAAAAGTGGTTCTTGGTTTAGTTATCAAGACACAAAACTTGGTCAAGGTCGAGATGCCGTAAAAGAGCTCATAAAAGACAATCCTGAACTCATGGATGAGCTAGAACAAAAGATTCGAGCTATCATCTCTGAACAATAAGATTACATGAATCCCGATAAAATTATCGGGATTTTTTATTTTAGTACGCAACCTTTCAATAGTTTTAGCATCTATAGTTAAATGTATTAGCCTAAGTCATGAAAAAATTAGGGTTTTTATTGGTATTAGCTCTGTTCCTTTGTACATGTGGAGTAGCAGATGATGATGGTAATGTAGATATCAGCGACACTCTATTGCCTATAGAAAGTATTTCTATGCCTTCAGAATTTGTTTATGGTCAAACATATCTCGTTGAGTATAGTTATTACAGACCTTCAACATGTCATAGCTTTGTAGAAATTTATCAAGGCATAAATCTAAATGTCAGGACCTTGGCTGTAAGAAGTAGAGTTGTAACAGGTGCGGGGGAGTGTGCAGATTTTCAGGATGAGCTTGAGAATAGATCGTTCAATTTTACAGTTGACAATACAGAAATGCACATATTTAAGATTTATCAAGGCACAGACAATAATGGGGTGGATCAATATATGCAAATTGAAATACCAGTAATCGAATAAATTTGGTAAACTAATACATTGTATGATTTGAGTTTAGAACAACTCATAATAAATTGTAAGAAAAACGATGCTAAAGCACAAAGTCAAATATATAAGCTCTTTTCGGGCAAATTATTTTCGCTGTGTTTAAAGTATTCGAAAAACCGTGTGGAAGCAGAAGATAATCTGCAGGATGCATTTATAACGATTTTCAAAAAAATAAAACAGTTTGAAAATAAAGGTTCTTTTGAAGGTTGGATTAAAAGAGTAACGGTTAATACGGCTTTGCAACGTTATAGGAGCAAAGGTGTATTTGAAATCGTTAACGAAGATCAAATTGAAGATGTTGTTGTTGAGGTTGAAGAAGATAACATTAACATCGATTATTTGTTAGGGCTAATTCAAGCCTTACCAGATAGATACAGATTGGTTTTTAATCTTTACGCATTAGATGGGTATTCTCATAAAGAAATAGCCCATATGTTGGAGATTTCTGTTGGAACCTCGAAATCCAATCTTGCGAGAGCAAGAATTATATTAAAAGAAAAAATTGAAACCTATAAAGCGAGCCCCAATTCGCTGATTTTATAAAATGAAAGAACAAAAACAAATAGACAGACTCTTTCAGGAAAAGCTCAAGAACTTTGAAGCCACTCCTAGTGATGCCGTTTGGGATAATATCCATGCTGAATTACACAGTAAGAAAGATGATAGAAAAATCATCCCGATATGGTGGAAGTTAGCTGGGGTTGCTGCTGGTTTGTTGTTAATGCTAACTATAGGAAATGTTGTCTTTAATGATGGTTCAACCAATTCAGTTAATAATGAAGTTGTAGATTCGCCTACAAAAGACTCTGATGATACTAAAATCAGTACTCAAGATTCTCAAAAGCAAGAGGATAATGTTGTATTGAATAACGAATTGACTCCTCAAGTTAATGGAAATCAACTCACAGAAACCGACAACAAAGATGAGGTTCTTAATGAAGCTAACGATGCTATTACTAAGAATCCTTCAAATTCGATGTATAAAGAGGTTTCAACTCTTAATGAAGCGGTTGCAAATGCAACTACAGATAGGAAAGATAAAGTCAATAACTCTAGCCGTATACTAAATACTATCAATAAGAATTACGAAGATGTTTATTCGACTGATACTGTAATTGCTGAACAAAATCCTATGTACGAAAATAATGTTTCGGAAAATAAGGCATCAAATGCGGTAGCGCATAATATTCCTCAAAATCTACCTGAACAGCCTTCGTACAAACAGAATACTTCTGAAGACAAAAATTCTTTGCCTGTCAATACTTCAGCCTCTGAAGCAATTGCTGCAACTGATATATCTAAAGAAGCCGAAAAAGAAGAAGATATAAATAACAATATCACAGATAATCTAAAACCTTCAATTGAAGATGCTTTAGCGTTATCTGAAGATGGAGAAGATTACAATGAAAAAGAAAAAGAAGTGATTAACAGGTGGAGCGTCACACCAAATGTTTCGCCTGTTTATTACAATTCTTTAGGAAAAGGGTCTTCAATTAACAGTCAATTCAATAACAACTCTAA
>CALDUJ010000199.1 GCA_937923735.1 uncultured Flavobacteriaceae bacterium
TTTAGTATTACCCATCCAGAAGGTTATGAGTTAAATACAGAGATTATTAAGAATGTTCCTATTAACCATGACCAAGAAGCGGCTCTAAAAAATGCGGATTTTGTCTATGTGAAGAATTGGAGTAGTTATAAGGATTATGGAAAGATTGTATCTCAGGATAAAGATTGGATGATGACTAAACAGAAACTAGGACAAGCAAAGTTTATGCACTGTTTGCCAGTAAGACGAAATGTGATTGTTGAAGATGCGGTTTTAGATAGTGAGCAATCTTTAGTAATCAAAGAAGCTAATAATAGAACTTATGCCGCTCAGGCCGTGCTAAAACGAATCCTTGAAAATCTATAATTATGGAAACTTTAAAAATTATAAAAATAGGGGGCGGAGCGTTTAGAAAAGGTACGGTGTACCTTTTTAGTGAACGAGCCAGCTTGTCGCGCGGATAAAAATTGGAAGTATAAAATGAGAACACTAAAAATTATAAAAATAGGAGGCAACATCATTGACGATACCATTGCTTTGAATGCGTTTCTTTCTGATTTTGCAAAACTTAAAGGTCCAAAAATCTTGGTTCATGGTGGCGGAAAACTAGCTACTAAACTAGCAAATCAAATGGGTGTTGAGGTAAAAATGACGAATGGTAGGCGTATTACAGATGCCGACACCTTGGGTATTATTACGATGGTTTATGCTGGGAAAATCAGCAAAAATATTGTAGCCAAATTACAAGCTGAACAATGCAACGCGATTGGGTTTTCAGGGGCTGATGGAAACAGTATTGTGTCTGTAAAAAGACCAGTAAATAATATCGATTTCGGATTTGTAGGTGATGTCGATAAAGTTAATATAGAAACTTTAGATATTCTCCTAAAAAATAAGGTGACGCCTGTATTTTGCGCCATAACGCATGATGAAAATGGACAGCTCTTTAATACAAATGCGGATACTATTGCTTCAGAATTGGCTATCGGATTCGCTAACGCCTATAACACAGAATTGTATTACTGCTTTGAAAAAAATGGTGTTTTAAAGGATATAAATGATGAGGCGTCCGTGATTGAAAGTATCAATACCGAAACCTATCAAACATTAATCAATGATGGTGTGATTGCAGATGGGATGTTGCCAAAATTGAATAACTGCTTTCATGCGATAAAAAACAA
Organism: uncultured Flavobacteriaceae bacterium; assembly: GCA_937923735.1. GTDB lineage: Bacteria > Bacteroidota > Bacteroidia > Flavobacteriales > Flavobacteriaceae > JABABD01. The sequence goes on from CALDUJ010000199.1 coordinate 1,161, forward strand.
GGTGGAAAAAGTATGTATCGGTAAACCGAATATGCTTTTTACAACAAATACAAAATATACAACGATACAGAACTAATGAATATAGAGAAGCTAACAAATAAAGCCATAGACTTACTAAAAAGTCTGATTGAGACGCAGTCGTTTTCTTCAGAGGAAGAACATACCGCTGCCCTTATTGAGAATTGGTTTACAGATTTTGATATTCCATTTAAGCGTACTCAAAATAATGTGTGGGTAACCAACAAGTATTTTGATGAAAGCAAACCAAACCTTCTGTTGAATTCGCATCACGATACTGTGAAACCTAATAATGGTTATACGAAAGACCCCCTAAAGGCGATTGTAGAGGATGGCAAATTATTTGGACTTGGAAGTAATGATGCTGGAGGCTGTTTAGTCTCCTTGATAGCAACATTTACTTATTTCTACAACAAAAAGAATCTGAATTACAATCTGGTGTTAGTGGCTTCTGCCGAAGAAGAAAGCAGTGGACATAATGGGTTAAATAGCATGTTGTCTATTATTCCGGAAATAGATGTCGCTATTGTTGGAGAACCAACACTGATGAATTTAGCGGTTGCAGAAAAAGGCCTTGTTGTTTTCGACGCCAAGGTAAAAGGAACACCAAGTCACGCAGCACACCCTAATAATGACAATGCCATTTACAATACCATGAGTGTATTAAAATGGTTTCAAGAGTACAAGTTCGAGAAGAAATCACCGGTTCTTGGAGATGTAAAAATGACGGTGACACAAATCAATGCTGGGAAGCAGCATAATGCCGTTCCTGCTGAGGTTGAATTGGTTGTTGACGTACGCGTGAATGATAAATATTCAAATGAGGAAATCGCAAAAATCTTAATTGATAAATCGCCTTGTACCTCCATTGAGGCTCGTAGCTTGAGATTGAATTCATCGTCTATTCCTATTGGTCATCCTTTGGTGGAAGCGGGGTTGGCATTGGGAAGGGAAACCTATGGATCTCCAACATTATCGGACCAAGCAGTATTGTCTTGTTCGTCATTAAAATTAGGACCTGGAGATAGCACGCGTTCTCATACTGCAGACGAATTTATTTACATCGCAGAGATAGAGGAGGGTATCGATTTATACATACAATTATTAGAAAAAGTATTATAGGAAGAGAAAAGAATCAAGAGGCAAGAACCAAGACGTGTATTCGAAAACAGCATAGAGCATTCTTTGTTCTAACAGCGAAGCGGTCTAACATCTTGAGTCTAAATTTTAAGAATTAAAATTTGAATTATGAAACTTTGGGACAAAGGATTTTCAATAGATAAGAAAATAGAGCAATTCACAGTTGGTAACGACCGAGAAATAGACATACATATTGCAAAGTACGATGTGGAAGCATCCTTGGCGCATGCTATTATGTTAGAATCGATTGGAATAATAACATCTGATGAGTTAGATCAATTAAAGACGGGTTTACAAGCTATTGCAAAATCCATTGAAAATGGAAGTTTTGTAATAGAAAACACTTTTGAAGATGTGCATTCTAAAATAGAACATGAGCTGACACAAACTCTAGGAGACGTCGGCAAAAAAATCCATACGGCACGTTCTAGGAATGATCAGGTGTTGGTAGCACTTCAGTTATACTATAAAGACAGCCTAAGGCTGATTAATCACAAAACTGAGGTGTTTTTTAAAACTCTGCTAAACCTTGCAGAAACTCATAAAAAGCAGCTACTTCCTGGCTATACACATTTACAAGTTGCCATGCCGTCATCCTTTGGATTGTGGTTTTCTGCCTATGCTGAATTACTGATTGATGACGTGTATGTGTTGAATGCTGTTTCTAAAATCGTAGACCAAAACCCATTGGGTTCTGCGGCAGGTTATGGGAGCTCATTTCCTATCGATAGAGGTATTACCACAAAAGAACTCAACTTTTCAACTTTAAAATACAATGTCGTGGCGGCACAATTAAGTCGAGGTAAAAGTGAACGAGCGATTGCTAGTGCTCTAGGTGGTCTATGTAATACCATGTCACGATTTGCGATGGATATCTGTTTGTATATGAGTCAGAATTTCGGATTCATAAGCTTCCCAGATGAGCTCACAACAGGTAGCAGTATCATGCCACATAAAAAAAATCCTGATGTATTTGAATTAGTCAGAGGCAAATGCAATAAAATTCAGGCCTTGCATACCGAAATGTTACTTATAACCAATAACCTGCCAAGTGGTTATCATAGAGATTTTCAACTGTTAAAAGAGAATATCATTAATGCCTTTGAAGATGTGAAGGATATACTGGACATCTCCAACTATGCAATACAACAAGTGATTGTAAAAGAGATTGATTTAACAGACGAAAAGTATCAGTATTTATTTACCGTAGATAGCATTAATAATCTCGTAGTAGAAGGCATGTCGTTTAGAGAAGCCTATAAGCAAATTGGAGGTGAAGTACAATCAGGCACTTATAAGCCCGATTTAGGAAAAGAACATTCGCATATTGGCAGTATACATAATCTGTGTTTGGATAAGATTCGGGAGAAGTTTCCTAGTTGATTGAATCGTGTTATATTTATGAGACATTTAGTTCAATAATGAAAAAAGTATTCATTTTAATAATATCTCTACTTATTCTTAGTTGCGGGGCTCGCAAAAAAGAACGGCTGGAAAGAGAAAAAACAATACAGAAGATTTTTGACTATAGTGATTTTGTTGTGCACTATCCAGAAAATTGGACTTATAATTTGGGTCATGGTTTAGCAGTATATAAACCTAAAGGGTTTAATGGTACAAGTCGATTATGTATGATTGAGATTTTTAAAGGAGATGAACCAATTTTAAATACCCTGGTTAGAAATGTAGATTGGAGAACCTCAGAGAATGAGAAAAAAATAAAACCGCCTCAAAAAGTAAAAACTAAATTTGGAATAGCAGATTTATATGTCATTACGTTTATATACGATTATTGGATTCCTGAACCAAGAGAGGTAACTGCAACTGTTGTTAGATTTAAGCATAATAATGAAACATACAATTTGAGATATACAGCTGAAAAAAAATATTTCCAAGAATACAGAAATGTTGTTGACTACTTCATTGAAAATCTAGAATTCAAGGAATAATAAAAAGGTAATTTAATAAGCTTAATTGCTGAATCCCAAATTTTCCTACTCTATAATTCACAAACTCATAAAAATTTCAAAAAAAGGATTAAAAAAACACCCACTTAAAAAATTAATTCTACCTTTGATTCATAATTAAGAAACACATGACATTTATTCATTTACATCATCATTTTCATACTGGCATTCAGGCGAGCAAGAATTGATATATGTAAATTAAAAATATTTCAAAACCCGTCTGAATACATCAGGCGGGTTTTTTTATTGGTAAAACTCTGTTTTTAAAAGTTGCATAGCAACGCATTAAAAATAGCTAGTTGAACTAATCCCGCTAACATAGCGGGATATTTTTATTGTTTAACTAAATAAAAGAAAGCTGGAAGATCCCGATAGGGTTCGGGACTGCTTTCGCAGGAAAAGTATGAGTAAATTAAAAATTGCCATTCAGAAAAGCGGAAGATTAAATGAGGATTCTTTAAAACTCTTAAAGGACTGCGGTGTTAAAATAGATAATGGTAAAGATCAGCTAAAAGTCACAGCGCGCAACTTTCCTTTAGAGGTGTTGTATTTGAGAAATTCTGATATCCCTCAGTACATTGAAGACGGTGTTGTGGATATCGCTATTATCGGTGAGAACATCCTCATCGAAAAGCAAAAACAAGTCGAAATTGTTGAAAAGCTAGGCTTTGCAAAATGCAAGGTGTCCTTGGCGGTACCTAAGAGAATAGAAACAAATGAAGCGTCTTATTTTGATGGTAAAAAGATTGCAACCTCATACCCTAATACTCTTAACACGTATTTAAAGAAGAATAATATTGAAGCGGATATCCACGTCATTTCTGGTTCTGTAGAAATAGCACCAAATATTGGACTCGCAGATGGTGTTTGCGATATCGTGAGTTCTGGAAGTACTTTGTTTAAAAACGGTTTGAGAGAAACACAAGTCATCTTAAAATCGGAAGCAGTTTTAGCAAAAAATGTAAATCTTGATGCTGAAAAAGAAGCTATTTTAGAAAAATTGCAATTCAGAATCCAAGCGGTTTTACGAGCTAAGAATACGAGGTATGTATTGATGAATGTGCCTAACTCTAAAATAGATGAGGTGACTGCAATTCTGCCGGTTTTAAAGAGTCCGACGATATTGCCGCTAGCGCAAGAAGGTTGGAGTTCATTACACTCGGTAATCGATGAAGATAAATTTTGGAATAATATAGATGCTTTAAAAAGTGCTGGAGCAGAAGGTATTTTGGTGGTTCCAATTGATAAAATGGTATTGTAAAATGAAATTGAAGCCGAAGTTGAATCTGAAGTTGAATCTGAAATTGAAAATTTCAATCAATTAAGATTGTCCCCTTGAGGGGACTTTAGGGGTGTATTTGTTAGAATCAAGGACACCGAAACAAATATATAATTAGAAAATGAACATATATAAAAACCCAAATAGAACTGAATGGGGTGCACTAGCAAAGCGTCCAACATTAGAGCAAGAAGCTTTAGATGATATTGTCACTAGTATCTTGAAGGACGTCAAAATCAACAAGGATAAATCATTGCTGAAATATGCTGAAAAGTTTGATGGTGTTGCTTTACATTCTTTAGAGGTAGCTGTCTCAGAAATTGAAACCGCGATTAATCAAGTCAGTCAAGAATTAAAGGATGCTATTGCTATAGCAAAGCAAAATATTGAGGTTTTTCACGAAAGTCAGAAAGCAGAAGTACAAATTATAGAAACTACGAAAGGAGTTAGTTGCTGGCGAAAATCGGTTGGCATAGAAAAAGTCGGATTGTACATTCCTGGTGGTTCTGCTCCGTTATTTTCAACCATTTTAATGTTGGGTATTCCTGCAAAATTAGCTGGGTGTAAAGAGGTGATTTTATGTACGCCACCAGATAAACAGGGTGAAATAAATCCAGCTATTTTATATACAGCCAATCTGGTTGGTATTTCTAAAATTTATAAAGTTGGTGGGGCGCAAGCGATTGCTGCCATGGCATTTGGGACAGAAAGTGTTCCGCAAGTGTATAAGATTTTTGGACCAGGAAATCAATTCGTTACAAAGGCTAAGGAACTCATTCAGCAAAAAGGTGTTGCTATCGATATGCCGGCTGGACCTAGTGAAGTTTTGGTTATTGCTGATAAGAGTAGTAATCCAGCATTTGTGGCTGCTGATTTGTTATCGCAGGCAGAGCATGGTCCAGATAGCCAAGTAATATTGTTATCGGACAATGAAAATAGCATCAATCAAACAATGATTGAATTAAATAAGCAACTCAATTTATTACCAAGAAAAAGCATTGCTGCAGAAGCATTGAAGAATAGTTGCGCTATTGTATTGGATTCCATGGAAGAATGTATTGACTTCAGCAATGTATATGCACCGGAACATTTAATTGTCTCGACAGATAATGCTTCAGATTATATAGAACAAATAGCTAATGCAGGTTCTGTGTTTCTAGGAAAGTATAGTTGCGAAAGTGCTGGAGATTACGCTAGCGGTACCAACCACACCTTACCGACAAATGGTTATGCTAAAAATTATAGTGGAGTCTCTTTAGATAGTTTCGTAAAGAAAATTACATTTCAAAATTTGAACGAGGAAGGTATACAAAATATTGGACCTGCCATAGAATTAATGGCTGAGGCCGAAGGCTTGGACGCGCACAAAAATGCGGTTAGCATAAGGTTGAAAACCTTAAGATAACCAGTGCTGAACTAGTTTCAGCACCTAAAAAATAATGAGACACTGAAATAAATTCAGTGTAATAAAGACATAAAGAATGTTTGATTTAAAGCGATTAGTACGGCCAAATATATTGGCACTCAAACCATATTCGAGTGCTCGCGATGAGTTTAAAGGGAGTGAAGGGGTATTTTTGGATGCCAACGAAAATCCGTTTGGAGAACTGAATCGATACCCAGATTCTTATCAGACCAAGTTAAAAGAAAAGCTGTCAGATATAAAAGGAGTTGACTCTAAAAACATGTTTGTTGGTAATGGTAGTGATGAAATTATAGATCTTCTGTATCGTATTTTTTGTAACCCAGGAATCGATAAAGCACTCACATTTACACCGACGTTCGGGATGTATCAAGTGGCAGCAGATATTAATGACACCCAATTGATAAAGCTACCTTTGAATGAAGAATTTCACATTGACAGAACTAGTTTGAAACCCTACTTAAATGATGAGACGCTAAAGCTCATATTTATTTGTTCACCAAACAATCCAACAGGTAATTGTTTTAATAAGGCGGATATTGAATACATCTTACAGAATTTCAAGGGTATAGTGATTATCGATGAAGCCTATGCAGATTTTAGCAACAACAAATCATGGGTTAAGTCTTTTCAAGAGTTCCCTAATCTAATAGTGGCGCAAACGTTCAGTAAAGCTTGGGGTTTAGCAGCGGCAAGAATAGGAATTGCTTATGCCGGCTATGACATCATCCAATTATTGAATAATGTGAAAATGCCTTACAATATTAGTGCATTGAATGAGGAAGCAGCAATACAAGCATTGAGAAATCAGGAAAACTTTGAAAATAACAAGGACATTATTTTAGAAGAAAAGAAAAAACTGATTTCTGAACTGGAGCAGCTTAACGTCATTAAAAAGATATATCCATCAGACGCTAATTTTTTACTAGTCGAAGTAGAAGATGCTAACGAGACTTACAGAAATCTGGTGGAACAAAAAGTCATTACCAGAAATAGAAATAGTCTTGTGGAAAACAGTATTCGGATTACTGTTGGAAAACCCGAGGAAAATGAAAAATTGATAAAAGCACTTTTATCAATTTCGAAATCCTGAACTTGTTTCAGGAACTATTAATTATTTAGTAAATATGAAAACTGAACTTTGCTATTGCTACATACTAACCAATAAGAATAGAACAGTACTCTATATAGGTTATACTGAAAATTTAGAAGAAAGGTTAAAACAACATAAAAATGGAGTTGGAGCAGTTTTCACAAAGAGGTATAACGTAATTGATTTAATATATTTTGAAAAATTTGGGGATAAAAAGGATGCTAAGAAAAGAGAAAAACAATTGAAAAATTGGCATAAGCAATGGAAATGGAACCTTATAAAAGAGGCTAATCCATTATTAGAAACATTAAAGACTAATTAATAAGGTCCTGAAATGAATTCAGGACATTTAACTAAAGTTAAATGAAAAAAGTATTATTCATAGATAGAGACGGCACATTAGCTATCGAACCACCTATCGATTATCAATTGGATAGTTTAGAAAAACTAGAATATTATCCAGGTGTTTTTCAGTGGTTGTCAAGAATCGCTAGAGAGCTAGATTATGAATTGGTGATGGTAACCAATCAGGATGGTTTAGGAACAAATTCATTTCCTGAAGACACGTTTTGGCCAGCTCAAAATAAAATTATTCAAGCCTTTAAAAATGAAGGTGTAGAGTTCTCGGATATTTTGATTGATAAAAGCTTCCCTGAAAACAATGCGCCAACACGAAAACCTAGAACGGGCTTACTTAATAAATACATTCACGGAAATTATGATTTAGAGAATTCGTACGTCATAGGTGATAGAGCAACAGATATAGAGCTTGCTGAAAACCTAGGAAGCAAAGGGATTTTTATTAGCGAAGAAGAAAACGATTATGCCTCGTTAATCACTAAAAGTTGGGAAACTATTTATGACTACTTAAAAGCCATTCCAAGAACCGCAACGGTTACAAGAAAAACAAAGGAAACAGATATTCAAGTTACGGTTAATTTGGATGGTTCTGGACAAAGTAATATTTCTACTGGTCTTGGGTTTTTTGATCATATGTTAGAACAGATTTCCAAACATGGAAATGTCGATTTAGATATAAAAGTAGATGGTGATTTAGAAATTGATGAGCACCACACCATAGAAGATGTTGCCATTACCTTTGGAGAAGCATTTATCAAAGCTTTGGGTAGCAAGCGTGGTATTGAGCGTTATGGCTTTTTATTACCAATGGATGATTGTCTTGCACAAGTGGCTATTGATTTTGGTGGTCGACCATGGTTGGTTTGGGAGCCAGAGTTTAAACGCGAAATGATAGGCGAAATGCCTACAGAAATGTTCATGCACTTTTTTAAATCTTTTAGTGATGCTTCTAAATGTAATCTCAATATTAAAGCAGAAGGTGATAATGAGCACCACAAGATAGAATCTATTTTCAAGGCCTTTGCTAAAGCTATAAAGATGGCAATATCTAAGACTAATGATTTTTCAATTCCAAGTACAAAAGGCACTTTATGATAGCGATTATTAAATACAATGCGGGCAATATTCGCTCAGTACAAAATGCCTTGAATCGCTTAGGCTATAATAGCATCATTACTGATAATAAGGAAGAAATATTGGCTGCAGATAAAGTGATTTTCCCAGGTGTTGGAGAAGCGAGTTCCGCCATGAAATACCTTCGAGACAAAGGTTTAGATGACGTCATTCTTTCGATTAAAAAACCGATGTTAGGTATTTGTTTGGGTTTACAGCTGATGTGTGACTACAGCGAAGAAGGAGATACCAAGTGCTTGGGAATTTTCAATGCGCAAGTGAAAAAATTCCCGCCAAATGAGAAAGTACCACATATAGGATGGAATAGTTTCTCGGACATTAAAGGCGAGCTTTTTCAAGACATAAAAACAGATAACGACATGTATTATGTGCATAGCTATTATGCCGAAAAGAATAGCCAGACTGTAGCAACATGCGATTATATAAAATCCTTTGCATCGGCAATGCAAAAAAACAATTTTTATGCGACCCAGTTTCATCCTGAAAAATCGGCTGAGGTGGGGACACAATTACTTAAAAACTTTTTAGAATTATAATGAAGAGTTTGATAAAAGAAAACATATTCAAAGTAATCCTTTATACTTAATTGTATTGTCCCCTTGAGGTTATCGAAATAAAAGTGACAGCTTTAATTGAAGATACCGAGCGTAGCTCTTAGGGGTGTTTTTGAATCAATATAATAACACATATAAATTAGAATGGCTAGGAAGAGATTCCTGCCTTCGCAGGAATAAAATGAGAATAATACCAGCAATAGACATTATCGAAGGTAAATGCGTTCGTCTTACCAAAGGTGATTATAGCACCAAAAAAATATATAATGAAAACCCTCTGGAAGTTGCCAAGGCGTTTGAAGACAATGGTATTAAATATCTACACTTAGTGGATTTAGATGGTGCTAAGTCAAAGCATATTGTCAATCATAATATATTAGAAAGTATTGTGTCTAACACCAGTTTAAAAGTTGATTTTGGAGGTGGATTAAAAACGGGTGAGGATTTAAGAATTGCCTTTGAAAGTGGTGCCTCTCAGGTAACAGGAGGAAGCATTGCAGCCAATAAACCTGATGTGTTTCTAGAATGGCTAAAAGTCTATGGCTCTGAAAAAATAATACTTGGAGCTGATTGCAAAGATCGTAAAATTGCCACCAATGGATGGTTAGCTACATCTAAAATTGATGTGATAGATTTTATCTCCAAGTTTGAGGAAAATTATATTAAATATGTCATCTGTACAGATATATCCAAAGATGGGATGTTACAAGGCACATCTAATGCCTTATATAAAGAGATATTAAAGAAGACAGATGTAAAACTTATTGCGAGTGGCGGCGTGTCGTCCGTTTCCGATTTATTAGAACTAAAAGCGATGGGTTGTGAAGGAGCAATACTTGGGAAAGCTATTTATGAAGGAAAGATAAGCTTAAAACAACTTCAGGAATTATGTTGAAAAAGAGAATTAATTCAACAGAGGCTGTCTCCTCGAGCGGAGTCGAGAGGTTCTTTGAAACCAGAATTACAAATCAGGTCTCGCTTCTCGACTCCGCTCGAAGTGACAGCTCGGCCAAATAAATTTTGAGGATATGCTAAAAAAACGAATCATACCATGCCTAGACATCAAAGACGGACGTACTGTAAAAGGTATCAACTTTGTGGATATTACCGATGCAGGTGACCCCATAGAATTGGCAAAAAGTTACGTAAAACAAGGTGCTGATGAGTTGGTGTTTCTGGATATTACAGCGACGATTGAAAAACGAAAAACGTTAGTCGAATTAGTGACACATATCGCTGAAGAAATCAATATTCCATTTACAGTTGGAGGTGGTATTAATACGATTGAAGATGTTTCTGCAGTGATAAAAGCCGGAGCAGATAAGGTGAGTGTTAATTCTTCGGCCGTAAAGAATCCAAAACTCATTACCGAAATCGCAAACGAATTCGGAAGCCAATGTGTGGTCGTCGCCATTGATACTAAGTATGTGGATGGCGAATGGATGGTTTTCGTGCATGGCGGACGGACAGCAACACCGTTAAAAACATTAGATTGGGTTAAGAAAGTAGAAGTTTTAGGCGCAGGGGAAATATTACTGACCTCCATGAATAACGACGGTACCAAAGCTGGCTTTGCATTGGATATTACAGAACAGGTGAGCAAAGCGGTAAATATCCCAGTGATTGCCTCAGGCGGTGCTGGAACTAAAGGACATTTTAAGACCTTGTTCGAAAGCACAGATGCCAGCGCAGGATTGGCAGCTAGTATTTTTCATTATGGAGAAATCCCAATACCAGAATTAAAACAGTATTTACAAAACGAAAACATAGCAATACGATGGACATAGATTTTACAAAAGGCGATGGTTTAGTACCTGTCATCATACAGAACAATAATACCCTTCAGGTATTGATGCTTGGGTATATGAATCAGGAAGCATTCAATAGAACAAAAGCGGAAAATAGAGTTACTTTTTTTAGTAGAAGCAAAAATCGACTTTGGACAAAGGGCGAGGAATCTGGTAATTTTTTAACGGTAAAAGATATCCAAATCGATTGCGATAACGACACAATTCTAATAAAAGTAGAATCGAATGGTCCAACCTGCCACACAGGAAGTACCTCTTGCTTTAAAGAAGAAACATCAAAAGGTTTTGTGTACGATTTACAGCAAACCATTAATGATAGGATTGATTTTGATGACAAAAACTCTTACACCAACAAACTTTACAAAAGCGGTATAAATAAAGTAGCTCAAAAAGTAGGTGAAGAAGCTGTGGAGTTAGTAATAGAGGCTAAAGATGATAATGCGGACTTGTTCAAGAATGAAGCGGCTGATTTATTGTATCACTATCTTATTTTATTGAAAGCTAAGGGGTATGCTATGGAAGACGTTGAAGCTGTGTTACAGAACAGACAGACATAGCAATTCTTTTAATCTCCATAATGCTTTTATATATTAGATATCATAATACCAGTAAAAAACAAAAAAGTGAGGGTTTTACCCAGCCCTCACCTTTTGAAATATATTTATACTATTCCCTAATATAAATATACACTTATTTTTATGTGTCAAAAAATACTTTAACCGCCTTTATTGGTTGTTTTTTAGTAGTTTAAAAGTTTATGTTATTCCGCAAAATCTTTATCTGTAATTTAAAAAGAGTGAGGGCTGACTCTTTTCAACCCTCACCTTTTAATACATATTTAAATTAACACCTAAATATGCAGCTATTAATTACTGATTACTATAAACTCAGAACGTCTATTTTGCTCATGTTCATAGTCCTCACATTTAACACCATTTGAACATTGATTTATAATTTGAGATTCTCCATAACCTCTTCCAGAAATTCTGTCTCTAGAAATGCCACCTTTATTTATTATATACTCTCTAGTTGATTTATTTCTACGCTCAGATAAACTTAAATTGTAGGCGTCCCTTCCTCGGCTATCTGTATGTGAGCGTACATCGATTTTTACGTTAGGATTAGCATTTAAATAATCTATCACCTTTTGTAATTCAATTGCAGCATCAGGTCTAATGAAACTCTTATTATAATCAAAGTTTATGTTATTGATATTTAGAGTTGCTGTTAAGTCTTCTCCAATACTAGTAGTCTTAACTGGTGGAGCTGCAATAGGATCAAGATTTAATGACAATGCAACATCCGTTTTGCCAGAAAAACTCTCAGAATCCTCAGAGAAACTATCCTTTGATGCAGTTACAGAATATGAATTTTTGCAATCAAATTCCCCAAGATTAAAACGTCCTTGGCTATCAGATTTAATTGTTTTAACTACTTTACCAGAATTGTCCTTTAATACGATTGTGGCATCCGCTATAATTTTTGCTGTTTTAGCATTTTTAACTATACCGCTAGCGATAGGCTCACATGGCAACTCGATATCTTTTAGCTTAACAAGAGAATAAATATCATCATTTCCAAGACCACCTTCTCTGTTAGATGCAAAATACCCTTTTCCTGAGCTATTAATGATAAAGTTAAAATCATCTACAGGGCTATTAATTGGTTTCCCTACATTTATTACTTGGCTTTTATTACTGTCCTTTTTTACAATAAACACATCTAAGCCTCCTAAACCTAAGTGACCTTCAGAAGAAAAGTACATTGTGTCATCATTTGTAACAAATGGAAACGTATCTCGTCCTTCAGTATTAATGTTTTTTCCAAGGTTTACAGGAGAGCCATAAGTACCATCTTCGTTAATAGATACAGACCAAATATCAGAAAGTCCTATAGTGCCTGGCATATCAGAAGCGAAATATAATGTTTTACCATCAGCACTTAACGCTGGGTGAGCTACTGAATAATCGTTACTATTAAATGGCAATTCTTGAGCAGCCTGCCATTTGCCATCTAGCAACTCGCTACGATAAATTTTAAGCCTACTAACACCTTCACTATCTCGTCCAATTTTTTTACTATTAAAATTATTTCGAGTAAAGTACATTACCGTTTTATCTGCGTTAAAAACAGATGTAGATTCATGTAGCTCAGTATTTATTTTCTTAGAGAGCTTTTGCATTTTGGTTCCATCAGTGTCATCTACTAAAAATAAATCTGTAAAAGGCTGGCCATTCCAATCATGATTTCCAGAGCCAGTGCGTTCTGGCCTGTTAGAGGAAATTATAAGTTGGTCTCCATAAAATGATGGGGCAAAATCTTGAAGTTTAGAATTAAATTTAACACTTTCGATTTTAAAGTTGCTTGACTGATTTTCAATAATGTCTAAATAGTCCCTCATCGATTCAAATCGCGCTACTCTAGAGTCGTTTGTATTAGATTTTTCTAACTTTAGCAAAATCTCATTCGCCTTATCATAGTTTTTAATACTCTTTAAGGATTGTGCATATCTCATAAGAAAATTTGCATCAAATTGAGTATTAACGTCATCATATTTTTTATACCATTCTACAGCTTTTTTGTATTGCGCCGTATTGTAGTAGGAATCTGCTAACTTTAAGTAACTTGAAGGTGTCTCATCAATATTATCTGATGTTACTACTTTATGAAATTTTTCCTTTGCTGTATCGAAAGCATAGTCTTGAAACTTTTCTTGAGCATTTTCAATAGCTTTGTTCTGCGAGGTTATCACATTAGCACTAAAAAGCATTGTTAAAGAAAAGAGAATATATTTACTGTTATGAAATTTAGTTGTCATCATAATTATATTTTTTAAATTAAAAGAAACGAGGCGCTATTAGCTTTTTCTTTGATAAACGAGGCACCTCGTATCGTAAGAAAAACTCGTAACTTCCACTGTTAAATTGTTGTAACTCTGTTGTCTCTCTGTCATAAGCTAGACCTATTAATAAATCTTTGGTTAATTGAAAACCAGCCATTGCACTTATAGCAGCATCTAATCTGTAAGCAGCTCCCAAACGAAATTTTTCATTAAATAGGAAACTAGCAGATAAATCAGCTCCAATAGGTGCACCATTAACTACTTTTACTAAAGCAGCTGGCTTGAATTTAACTTTGTCGCTTAAATCAAATACATATCCTGTGCTAAAGAAATAATGAAAACGTTCTGTAGCTACCGAAACTGTTGTTGCATTGTCACTGTTATTACTTAGGTCAAAATGTTCTGTATTTATTAAATTAGGAACACTAAAGCCAAAGTAAAATTTGTTTGTATTGTAGAATATACCAGCACCTACTTGAGGTACTATTCTATTATCAATATTTGCATTAGCAGTAAGAATATCACCACCTTGAAAAGCAGAGGTTCTTGATAAATCAACATTGAGCATTTGTATACCACCACTTACACCAAAGGCGAGCTTAGCTGTATCCGATACATCTATTCTATAACTGAAACTAGCATCAATATATGTTTCATCAGTTACAAATATTTCGTCTCTTAACACATTAATACCTAAGCCAACTTTCTCTGACTCACCTATTGGTGAGTGCGCTGAGAAAGTTAAACTTCGTGGTGCTCCTTCTAGTCCGACCCATTGCGTACGATGAAGACCAATTAAACTTAAAGTTTCTCTAGATCCGGCGTAAGCAGGATTGTAGGCGAGTTGATTAAACATGTATTGTGTAAACTGCGCATCTTGTTGAGCGCTAGCTTTTTCTGTACTTATTATAAGCCCCATTACTATAGATAAGGCTAATGTTAATATATTTTTTTTCATGATATATGTTTTTATAACCGAGAGGTGTATTAACACCTCTCGGGTTAGAATTTGTGCTTATCTATTTAAATAAAAAGGACCTGTTTTTGTTTTAGTTTCTCCACTTGATGTTACATATTCGATAACGTACCAGTAAGTTCCTACAGGGAGTAGTTTTTCTGTTGCAATAGCAATTCTACCATTGGTTTCTCCATTAAAGAAGACACCACCTGTTCCGTATCCTCTACCTTCCCACACTTTTACTCCCCAACGGTTGTAAATCCTCACCGTGTTATTTGGGTAATCTTCAATGCCACGGATTACGAGTACATCGTTAAGTCCATCACCATTTGGAGTCATGATGTCATATGGCTCTAAGTCATCAGATTCCTCAGGATCGTGATTATTTACTTCTAGATAATCCATAATACCATCATTATCATTATCGGTTTCTTCATTCCCGTTCGGAATACCATCACCATCACAATCTCCATTTTCCCATTCGCTTGAAGGTGTTGTATCTCTGTTTTCAAATATAAAATCACATGGATCCTCTATATCAGTTCCATCAGTAACTTCTTGACCGTTAGTAACACCGTCTCCATCGCAATCCGCATTATTCCATTCGGTTGAAGTAGATGTAGTTTGACTTGTTAATTCGAAGTCACATGGATTGCTAGGGTCAGTACCATCTGCTATTTCATCAATATCTAATACTCCATCACCATCACAATCTGCACCAGAGGTAATAGGTAGCGTAATATCAGCTACTACATAGTCGCACTCATTGTTAGGGTCAGTTCCGTTACCATCGTCGGTACCGTTACCATCAGGATCTACTTCATCTCCATTGGTTACACCATCGCCATCGCAATCGGCATTTGCCCATATAGGATTTGATAGGTCACCAGTAGTAGATGCAGGATCACAAGGATCAGTAGGGTCACTAGTTTGGTCAGAGGTATCTCCATCATTATTTGGATCTATCTCTTCTTGATCTGTAAGGCCATCGCCATCACAATCTGCACCAGAGGTAATTTGTAATGTAATATCTGCAATATTATATGAACATGGATTGTTTGGATCTGTGCCATTTGCTGTCTCCACATCATCTGGAACACCATCACCATCTGTGTCTGGATTACATCCACTTGTATCACTAGCATCTAAAACACTACTGTTTGTTCCATTGTAACTTGCTCCTACTACTGTACCATCTGCATTAATTGTTCCTGCTGCTTCCGTTAAAGGTTCAGCATTTGCATTTCCTGGATTGTATACACCACCATCACCACCATCAGCATCAGCATCTCCATAAGCTTCATTTGCATCACTACAACCATCTCCATCGCTATCTAAATCTAAGTAGTTTGGTATACCATCTTCATCAAAATCACAATCAATAAGTAAGTTAAATGCAAAGCCTTCAAACTGAATACCTGTTGTCGCAATTGTTGCGTCAGAATTATATATTATATCTACTGGGAAAGTAGTTGCGTTTGTTAAATCAATTGTTAATGTCCATTGAGAATCACGGATTGGTGTTCCTCCTGAATCAAGAACAAACATTTGTCCCGAAGCAATTGCATCTCCTGAATTAAATCCTTGAATTTCATCTAATGGATCATCTAATATAGCTGTTCCACCACCAGGCCAAGTAATACTAATTTCCTTAGTCGCATTTTGTGCTCCATAACTAGAACCAGGTGCATTGTTTGCTACCACAATACTGTTTAAGGTTCCTCTTACTGGTGTAGATAAAGATAGCGTCATGTTATGAATAACATCTGCATCTTGATCCCATGTTAATTGTAAACCACTTTGCACACCGCTAGTA
Source organism: uncultured Flavobacteriaceae bacterium (assembly GCA_937923735.1). GTDB lineage: Bacteria > Bacteroidota > Bacteroidia > Flavobacteriales > Flavobacteriaceae > JABABD01. The sequence continues at coordinate 17,553 of CALDUJ010000199.1, forward strand.
AATTGATTGGTATCATGGTCGCTAGTAATAGTGAAGTCCGAAGATGTTCCTGCCATGTTAGCATAAGCTCCTGCAAGATTCATTGTTCCATTTCCTGAACTTACTGTACCTAAAGGTGTTTCACACTCATCCGTATCTAAAATACCATCGTTATCGTTATCTAAATCAACACTATCTGGTATGCCGTCCATATCAATATCCTCATCTACTGGGTCACATGCACTAGTATCAGTATCATCAGTAACTGCTGCAGTAGTTGCCTGACCTCCATTGGCAGCGTTAGGCACACCATTGGCATCAACCATGGTTCCTAAGCTATCGTTACTATCTAAATCTACATCTGTAAAATTACCTGCTCCTTCTATTGCATCTGGGCAACCATCACCATCACTATCTGTGTCTAAATAATCTGGTGTACCATCGTTATCAGTATCTGGACATCCGCTTGCTGAATCTGAAATTATAAATACTTTACCATCCGCTCCATCACCATCTGCAGCACTAATTACTCTTAATGATGCAATTGAACTTCCTGCTGGTCCTAAATCTGCAAGATTAAATACTGCAATTGCAATATTTTGATTGTTAGAAGCATTAGCCGTTGTCGCTAAGTACTCTGCAGAATTTGCTATAAGTACGATTTCTGATCCTAAATAATTATCATTTTCATCGTATGCTCTAATTGTTGTATTGTTGTTTCCTCCTCGTTCTGAGATAAGGATATAGCTTTCTCCAGCAATTACAATAGGCGTATTATAACTAAGTGTGTAATAGTCTGTAGCTAAAATGCCTGTGTCTTGTTTTTGAAAGTGATTTAAGTTTCTATCCTGAAAAGCATCTAAGATTATAGTATTCCAAGCAGGATTGCTTATATCATCACCTGTTGTATCACCATCTATATCGTTTGTTACTTCAAAAACATGACTTGCTGTTGTAGTTGCAAAATTTTCTTCGTAAGCATCTGGGACAATAAGGCCTGTTACTGTATTGCCATTAATGATTACAGAATCTAAAATAGCTGATCCATTACCACCTGTTCCTGTGATATTAAACATGGTATTTGTTGCATTAAATGGTCCAGTAAAGCCTGTAGTTAAAGGACATTCATCTGTGTCTAAAATTCCATCATTATCATCATCTAAATCTACATCATCAGGAACGCCATCAAAATCAGAATCGGACGGTATACCATCACAAAACGTACATGTTTCAACCATAGTTAAAGTTTCGCAAGGTCCTACACTTACAGTAGGTAAGGATGTGCCATTCGTTACAGCATCTTGTAATGTTGTATTATTACAGTCGGTAAAATTGAAATAATTACCTTGTGCATCGCTTACATAATTTGTACCATCAACATCTACAAGCGTTATTGGACAAAAAGGAATAGCATTATTTACAGCATCTGGCACACATGTACCTAACCTGAATGCTGCATAGTCACCTGTAAGTCCTCCAGGTGGATTAGAATAGCGAAAGAAAAATTGATTTCCGGTTACACCTCCATCTACAATAAAATTACCACTACGTTGTCTGTGTCCTGAGGTAAGTGTGTTTTGCACCATACCACCACCAAGTGATTCCATATCAGTACTACCTGAGCATCGTGTTAACTCAACACCAGAAGGCATTGCATCAACACCTACTCCTGTTAAGTTTGGCCCAAACCATCCTTGTGAACCTGATTCTAAATATAAAAAATCTACCTGCTCTACTGAAATATCTTCACATAAATCAAATTGAACTATAAACGTACCACCATCTGTATCCCAAGCACCAAAAGTTGAGCCTGATAAATCTAGCCTTACATCAATATCTCCTGGTTGTCCATCCTCTCCAGCTAGTACAGTAAATGTACCGTATAGTTGGCCATCTAGATTTAGATCTCCTGTAAAAGTGGTGTCATCGTAGTTTGACAATGTAACATAAGCATAATTTTCGTCTGGTCCACAATTAGCACATTCTGGTACTGGATCTGGAGGTATTGGTGCAACGCAAACACGAGAATATATACTCCATCTTTCAACCGAAGTATCACTAAAATTTGTAGTTGTAATAATCACCTCACTAACAGTACCAATTACTTGGACAGTAGCTTCATTACCATTTAAACGCGGTGCTGTTACACAATTTGGTGAATTTCCTTCAACAAGACTTGGGCTATTACCATCTACTATTTGAATAGTTAATGGATTCCCTGATGAATCTGTAAAACAGGCTTCACCAAATCGGTCTATTGATGATGAGTTAAACTCTATAATTGGATTATCTACAGGTTCACTATATGAAATAGTAAGTACATCTGTAGCACCTGCTGCTGTATCAAAAACCATAGAAGCCGTTGAGGCTGTTGTTGGGTTTGTATCTGAACCCAAATATTCATATATAACGTCTATAGAAGTAGAGCCAGATGTAGCAGTTGCTGTATAACCAGCACTACCTGCACCGTCGTCAGAAACTTCGGTAATACCATTAAGGGTTCTAAGGTCTGAACCTGCTGGGCAATCTATTAGGGTTGGTGCTGTAAAAGCTTCTACACAAGTTCCTAGTCTTATAGAATAAGTATCGTTACCTGTTATTGTAGCTATAACTCTAAAGCTAGAGATTGCACCAATAATCTGAACAGAACCATCACCACTACCAGTGTCTGTTACGCAATTACCTGTTACTGTGATACCACCACCACCAGAAACAATAGTAAGAGGTGCTCCACTAGTATCTGTAAAACATAACTCAGTAGGCGCACTAATATTAGCTATTTGAAAGTAAGGGTTTGATACTGGCTCGTCAAACTGAAAATCAAATTGATCTGCTACACCACCTTGATTATTCATTGTTAAATAACCAGTATTTCCAGTTGTTTCAATAAAATTATCACCACCAGTGTAGGTTGTAACTAGTTCTACGTAATTTCCGCCTTCAATAGCTCTACTCTCAAGAACAGCGTTTCCAGCTCCATCTTCAGATAATTTAACTGGCCATATAAAACTAGACCAACTATCTGGACTACAGTCACTATCATTGGGTGTACCTGTTAGACCTGTAGGTGATGTCTGCGCATTTAAACTCATTGAACTCATCAATACAAGAAAAACACCTATGATAAGGTGCCCAATGTATTGGGTTAGTAATGATTCTTTTTGTAGGTAAAATTCCTTTAGAATCTGAAATTTTGCCTTGTATTTGGCTAAATTTCTTGGGTAATCTTGGTTCATAATTAAAATTTAGTTAATAATTGATTTCTGTGATTTTTAAATTTTTTGTATAAATAAAACTTCTGCTATTAAGCAGGTAGTTATCTAATTTTTAAAAAATGTCTTGCAGTTGAAGTATTTTGCCATCCATTATACCAACAGAAATACACCTGTGTTTCTGTTTCCTTGGAGCATTAATTGAACCTCTTAATTTTCATAAGGCAGTTTCAATTTTGGGTAAATGTATTTTAATTGTAAGCTATTTAAATGAAGAATGTTCTGAACTGATTCTATCTTGTTCTAAAACAAGTATTTCATCTTAAAAATAAGCATTTTATCGATTTTTATTCCATTTCATCGTCAAAAAATACTTTTAATCGATTACACTAAGCTTATTCCGTTTAGTAGATTTTCTCTATATTTTTTTCCTATAGGAATAGACGTATTACTTGTCATTAATAATGAATTGTTACCAATTTTTTCTAGAAAATCCGTATTTATTATATAACCACGATGAACACGAATAAATTTGTCACTCATTTTAGTGATGATATGATTTAAACTAACACGGATAATTTTAGTTCTGTTTTGAGTTAAAAATAACTCAACATAAACGTGATCACTTTTTATATATATAATCTCTTTAAATAGTAGTTTGATTAATACACCTTTATCTTTAAAGAACAAGGAGTTTTTAATAATTATATTTTCATTATTAGCGCTATCATTTTTTTTAGTGTAGTTATTAAGCGTTATTTCTATTGAAGAAAATAAATCTTCTTTAGTAAAAGGTTTTACCAAAAATGCGTAAGGCGAGACTTTTTTTGCTTGATTTACAGTAGCAACATCTGAATTAGATGTTAGAAATATAAATGGAAAATTATAGTTTTGGTTAATTGTCTTAGCTAAATCTATTCCTGTTTTTAACCCAGACAATTGTATATCTATAATAGCCATGTCTGGATTTTCATCTTCAATATGTTGTATGGCTTCTGTATAGTTTAAAGCTGGTTCTAATGCTTGATAGCCTAGTCCACTTAAAATGTCACAAATATTATCTGCGATAATTATTTCGTCCTCTACTACTAATATTTTTAGTTTGTTCATTACTGCTAATCATTTTAAGTAAATACAATATTAAGAGTGCAAATTTTTAAAAGCTGTTGTTTTTGAAATGTTCTCAAACAGCGTTTTTTTGTTCTAAAAAAAGATTTTTTAAACTATTTTACTCTTTTTCTTGCTGATATGTCTTTAAATATGATTTTGAAATTAGCGCCGTTATCGTTAACTAACTCTAAATTTCCTTGCAGTTGTTTTACTAATCTATTAACTAATCTCAGCCCTAAACTTTTTGACTTTTGTATATCAAAAGAAGGCGGCATTCCCTTTCCGTTATCAGAGACTATTAATTTATAATTTGAATCATCTAAATTTTCTATTGAGATGGCTAATTTATTAAAATTGTTATTCTTAAAAGCATATTTATATGCATTTGTTATAAGTTCGTTTACTATTAGACCTAGAGGTATAGCTGTATCTACATCAAACATCATGTTTTTAGATAACACCTCTATTTTTACTTTTTTATCTGAGGCATATATAGAAGATAATTCTTTTACTAGTATATGTATGTATTTATCGAAATCGATTAAACCACTCTCATTTTCATATAAAAATTTGTGCACTATGGCCATAGACCTAACACGTAATTGACCCTCGCTTGCAAGTGCCAAGGCTTTTTTATCTGCTATCCCTTTAGATTGTAGCTCTAATAGACTAGACACGATCTGAAAGTTATTTTTTACACGATGGTGTACTTCTTTGACTAGTAATTCTTTTTCTAATAATGTTTTATTTATATGCTTGTTTTTTATCTTCAATAACTTAGACTGCTTTCTAAATTTTACTAAAATAATTAGTGAGATAATAAATAAACTAACCGCTAAAAATGCTATTATACCATAGAGTTTAGAGCGCTCTTTAGCAAAAGCTATTTCTAGTTCCTTTTCTTTAACTGCTTGTTTTGTTTTAAAGCTAGCTATGGATTTTGAAAGGTCTTTGCCGTATATGTCTTTATTTAGAGCTATTGCTTTTCTTTGATAATCTAAGGCTTGTTTTAAATAATTATCGCGTTCTAATAATTTTGCCGCGGTATAAAGAGTGTAATAAAATCTATTGTCATCTGCCTTAGGCCTTGCTTCATTAATAATTAAATCAGAAAATTCTACTGCATTTTTAACTCCAAATTTTTTAAACAGATCTTGTTTAATTTTAGAGTCTTTTTCTAAAGTACTTAAATAGTAGGCATAC
>CALDUJ010000200.1 GCA_937923735.1 uncultured Flavobacteriaceae bacterium
GTTATTGCGCTGATATCGTATTTATTGCCAGGCGGATTTGACACTCCTGACCAAAAAGGCTTTTTAGATTTAGAACAAGAAAATAGGGCTACGATTGAAGCAATTGGTAGAGAAATTTCAAACTAACTATTCTTTCCCATCCACATAATCCTGAAGATATCTAAAACGTTCAGTAAGCTGTCCGTTTTCTGTCATCTTAGCTCTGGCTAACACAGCGTCTTTATCACCATTAAAAAAAGCAGGAATGACATGCCTTAAAAAGGTGTCTCCAAAACCTTCGCTGGCATCTTTTGGTAATTCACAAGGCAAATTATCTACTGCCATAACGGTAATAGCATCTTTAGCATCGAAAGCAACCTCAGTTTCAGTTTCTGGGTCGTAACCATAAAAAGGGTTCGCTATGGTTGAAGCTCTTAAAGTGGAAGCTACTGGCCCATCCACATCGCAGCTTATATCTGCGACTAGATTGATATTGAAATCTGGATGTTTAGCATCTTCTCTTGTGAATAAATAAGGTGCACCGTTACCATAAAAATGGCCCGCTATAAAATAATCAGTCTCTTTTGCGTAAGGTATAAAGTTACTTTCGTAACCTGACGGGTCTTTATAGAATTCCCATTTATCCCCTACTTTACCATCAGTTCGCTTGGCGTATTCCATAACATCCACTAAACAATACACAGGTTCCGTAAATTTAGAAGTAAGATATAAGGCATCGCTAACTTCTTTAATCTTGAAATGGTCTAAAATTTCCTTGGCACCTTTGGCAACTTTGCCTGTACCAGAAAGTAGGATTTTAATATTTGGTAAGGTGATTTTATCCAGTTCGGCTTTTACGGCATCTAAATCAGCAAGCGTTTCTACTTTTGGTAAGCTAAACAGACCATCTCTTAAACCTAGCGCTCTAAATCCATTGTATGCACCTACTAGTCCTGCATAACGTCCAAAACCTATAAGTCTGAATCCTTTTTCGTTGACGATGGTTTCATGGTCGATCATCTCGATGTTCTTTTCGAGCATTGCGACTAACAGCTTTCTGTTATAGGGCTGCTTCTTGATAGTATGCGAAAAATAAAAGTATTTTTTATTAGGGATTAAGTTCTCAATTGGTACTTCTTTCACGCCAATCATCACATCGCAATCTGAAACGTCGTTAGTCACTTTAAATCCTAATTTGCTATATGCTTCATCAGTAAAGACACGAATATCACTAGACTCCACTACAAACTCTGCCTTTGGGAATTTCTCTCGGGCTTCGGCTAGTTTTTCTGGTGAAAAAACAACACGTCTGTCTGGTGGATTCTTACGTTCTTTGATGATAGCGAATTTCATAAACGGAAATGGTATAGAATTTGAGCAAAAATACTTGGATTTATAGGGTAAAACAAACTTTTGGTTAACTTTGCCTGCGCTCACCGAAACCTTGGTGAAGGTGAGCCCTTCTTACTTCCCGAAGTAAATTCGGGATTCAATTCAATTACGGTACGCATAGCGCACCTAACTCATTAAAGGGGTCGACTGGTTTTGACAGCGAGTTGAATTAAACGGTAAGCACGTCGTGTAATGGCATTGAAACACGTAAAAGGCTAGACCAAATTTTAAACGGCGAGAATAACTACGCTTTAGCTGCATAATCTGAATTATAGTAGGATTGGCCTCGGTACACTAGGTGTACAAGCTAAATGTCTCCTGAAAGCCTTGGTTAACGGCGTTCTTTTTGAGGCATCGTAAATGTTAACATAGAATTAGTAGCGCTTTGATGCTAATTTGAAACTTAAGAAGATAAGTTATGTGTGGATTGTCTTTGGTCAGCATATAATCGAAAACTAACTGAAGAATAAACGTGTAGAAAGCTCTTTGATGGCTTGTTTGGACGAGAGTTCGATTCTCTCCGGCTCCACCAATAAGAAAAAAATCTGACAAATAATTTGTCAGATTTTTTTCTTTTGCTGTCAAGTCTTTCTTCCATATACGCATAAGCATACATAGCTCCGAAGAATAAGGACATGACCAATACTAATAATATAGCATCTTTCATAATTAAGGGATTTAATGGATTAATCTATTCATCACAAAATTAGAGAAGTTAACAAGACTGAAGAATTAATCTAGAAGTGTTAAGGATTTATTCGACCATTAGAAAGAAAAGGCAAAACATTGATAACTGTATTATAGTTGACCGACAAAGTTCTTTTTGAATTGCTCTAAAGTCAAGGCATGTACATTTTCAAAAGTATATTTATCTAAAAAAGCCTTTAGGCAATTATCGCGCACCACAAATAACAGATTTGGTTTATCTGAATTACTGGTCTTTTGTAATTCAATTAACAATTTATGAAACCCTAAATTCTTTTTGATTTCCAAAGGCCCAACCTCATCGAGCACAATAAAACCGGCTCTGGCTTTTTTCCATTCTTTTAAAATTTCGTTTTCAACATGATTAAAACTTTTACTATCAAAAGCGTATTTACCAACGATTAAATCATTTTTGTGAGTTTCCATAGGTATCAATTCGCACGTTTCAATATTTTGAAATACACGCTTACCATCAATTTCTGGAGACAAGAAACCAGTAACGTTTCGTTTTTGTCCTGCCCAATTCTTAATCGCAGTCGTTTTACCTGATCTAATGGTGTCAGATAATATATAAACTTGATTAAGCGTCATCTTGAGAATAGTATAATGAAAGACTTAACCAATTGATTAAAAAATGCTTCGTTCTTTTAAAAGCATTTCTTTCTGGGCCAACTAGTTTTTGAGCTAATCCAACATTATTCCTAATAATTGGCATCAATTCCACAATAGCATCAAGACTTTTTTTCTCTTTATCCTTTCTCTTCTCCACCCATTTTTGAATTAAATACTTAAACAATGGGTTAAATAAAAATAAAAAGAATATCACAGCACCTAGAGTTCTGAGCACGAGATATAAGGCTTTATTTGGCATACCTGATATCAAAAATACAGTTATAGCAAATACCAATAAACCGCCTATGAGCATAAACCGTTTACGTTTTGAACGTTTAGGAGAAGGTTTAGCAAAGTCATTCGTTAAATCCAAAGCCCTAAGGTGTTCAGCCTTGTTAAGCACCTTTTTTGGTAATCTAAAGGCTATACTTCCAGCCATAATTCCAACAATTACATATAAAAGACCATATACAATCAAAAAAAATAAAGGTACATCTGAAATCCAATCTGCATGCAGTCTATTTTGCATACCCTCAAAAAATTGTAAGATAGATTCCCACAAACCCATTCCAAAAACTATGGTTAAGGTCAGGATTTTTTGAAAAGCAGATTCAAATAAAGCAATGGCTCCAAAGCTAATTGTAGATAATCTGTTAACTCCGAATGCTCCGTAAATACTCGCCCCTACAACACCCTGAAATAATACAGCAACATAAGCCATAGGTGGTGAATGTGGGCTTACCATAGCCTTTATTAGAACAACCAAAAGTGTGGCCTTGATAATAGTATTAAATCGATTTGTATTTGATTGAGCTAAGTATGTAATAATAATAACCGCAAAACTTCCTAAAAAAATACCACTAAATGGAATTTTTGCTGCATGCAAGAGACCTCCCAAACCACTCTCACTCACAGCCCATATGGCTGTTAACTTAGCATTAAGCAATTTTGGTTGAGAATTAAATACTAGCATATAAAATGACTCTAAGCTTTTTTACCTAGCCTCTTGATTAATTTTTTATAGTCCTCTTCAGTATCCACGTCGAATAGAGAATCAGTCTCTAAACTAATGATATTTTCATTTTGTGAAGTTAAAAATTCTTTTGCGCCTTTATCGCCTTTAAGCTGTAATAAATTAGGGTAGTACTTTTTTGGGATAATTACTGGCACACCAGGTCCGTTTACATAACTAGAGGCAATAATTTTATCTGAACTATTATTAAAAGCAGTTAATAATTCATTTATATATATAGAATCCACCAATGGTTGGTCTCCCAAAATCATCATCACAGCATCAAAACTCTCATTCTCTATATGACGAATACTAGCAATAATACTTGAGCTTAATCCTGTTTTATAATTTGAATTGACTATTGTTTCAATGGTATATCTCTCTATAGAAAGACTTATTAAATCAGATTCTGCTCCAAGGGTGCAATACATCTTATCTACATCAGACCCTCTAACATTTTCAATAACGTGCCCAAGTAGAGTAGTCTCTTGAAAAGCAAGCAATTGCTTTGAAACACCCATTCTTGATGAACTTCCTGCAGCAAGGATTATAGCAGCGATACGGTTTTTAGGCATGGATTTTACCACTTAAGTTTCGTAATGAAACAGGGGTCGTTTTTCGAGTTACAGATAAAATTTCTGAAAGTATTGATAGCGCGATTTCTTCGGGAGTAATTGCCCCAACATCTAATCCAGCTGGACTATAAATAGTTTCTAAAAACGCTTCAGTTAAGTCTTCTTTATAATTAAGTAAATCATTTTGTAATTGATTTCTTCGCTTTCTGGAGCCCAAAATCCCCAAATATTTTGGCTGATATTCTGTAAGTCTTAATAGATATTTTAAATCTCGAGCATAATTATGTGTCATTAACACCACGACGGTTTCATCATCTATATCCAGTTCGATTAATTCTGGAGTACTGCCAGTGACAGATTTTGCACCTTGAAAATCAGACAGCTCTTTCGGGTCTTTAATAGATGTAATTATATCTACTTCCCAACCCAATATACTTGACATCTGACATAATTTAACAGCATCGTGTTCTGCACCTATAATTAAAAGTTTTAGGTTAGGCCTTAATGTCTGAGAAAAAACTTTTAATTCTTCTATACCAGTTGTTTTATTAAAGCTAAAGACTGACCCATCTTTAAAATGAATACTACTCCCAAAATCTCCTGTGGACATATCTTCTAGCTTAAAGCGAGATTCAATCACAATTTCTTGACGAAGTTCTAACGAGCTCTCAAAAGCTTCTAAGAATTCTTCTGACACTGTAAATGGTTCAATCAAAATGTATAACATCCCTTCGCATCCTAATCGGTGACGTCCATCATAAGTCATCATTTTAGGTTTCCCATCTTGAAATACTGGTTTTGCTCTGCGCCTCACTTCTGCTTCTACACAACCACCACTTACTGCACCAGTCATTTTCATATCTTCTGAAATTAGCATTCTCACACCAGGCTTACGATATGAAGAGCCCTCCAAATGAACAACAGTAGCTAATACATTCTTCAATCCTTTTTTTTGATTGATAACAGCATTGGATATTATATCTTTTAACTCGTGTAGCATAAGTATTTAAAACAAAATTAGCCAAAGCCAGAGCTTCAGCTAAATATTCATAAATTTTAATGATTTAATTTAAGTTTTAAAATCTGTAGTTTTTACTTGATTTATAAATGGTTGGTGGTAATGCCTTTCACCCGTTGCTTTGTAGAGCGCATTTGCTAGAGCTCCCATAATTGGCGGAAAAGGTGGTTCACCAAGACCAGTTGGGTCAATGTCGTTTTTAACAAAATGCGTATCTATAGATTTTGGTGCTTCACTATGACGTATGAGTCGATACCTGTCAAAATTACTTTGCTGTGGCGTACCATCCTTAAATGTCATCTCACTGTACATAGCATGTCCTATACCATCTACTGCTCCGCCTTCAGCCATATTCGCAGCTGCATCTGGATTTACCACAATACCGCAATCTATTGCTGCTGTTACTTTATCAATAACAGGTTTACCATTCTCCATCACCATATCGAGTACCTGAGCGACATAACTATTATGACAAAAGTAAGCTGAAACACCTCGATGTAAGCTTGAAGATTCATTGCCCCATCCAGATTTTTCTCTTACCAATTCTAAAACACCTACATAGCGTTCTGCTTCATAATCGTTGTTTTCTCCAACAGGGTTTTCTTGAGCTCGTTTTAAAAGCTCTAATCGGAAATCGATGGGGTCTTTCCCTGCTTCCTCTGCAACCTCATCTAGAAACGATTGTTCCGCTCCTGCTATGAAATTGGACCTTGGTGCGCGGAAAGCCCCAACGGTAATGTTAGATTCTAGACTCCAATCTTCAGCCAAATAATTATCTACTGCACCAGCAGGAAATCTATTAGCTGCCAATGGACTTTCAGGAATTCCACCAGCACGGACATGAAATGCAATAAGATTATTATCAGCATCCAATCCTGCTTTATAATATGCATGATATGCAGGTCGGTAAACACCATTGGTCATATCATCTTCTCGTGTATAGATCAATTTTATTGGGGCCTTCATTTTCTGAGAAATAACGCCTGCTTCAATTAAAAAATGCCCGTAAAGCCTGCGACCAAAGCCACCACCCATTCGAGTCATTTCAATATCAATTTTTTCAAGAGGCAACCCAAATCGTTCGGCAGCACTCTTCTCCATAAATTCAGGTGTTTGAATTGGTCCAACAAAGTCTGCTTTATCCTCAGTAACATGAGCAAAAAAGTTCATTGGCTCCATCGTATTGTGCGCAAGGAAAGGACATGTATAAGTTCTTTCAATAACTTTTACTGCTTTTTTAAATGCTTTATCGGTATTACCATCTTTTCTTGCTACTCTAATTTTACTTTTATCCACATTCTCCATGAGCAGTTTGTGTGCCTCCGAATTCTCAAGGCCAGCTGGAACTTTTTGAACTCTTACATCTCCTCTAAATCCACCTATTTTATTTTCTGTCTCTGGAGCATTTTCCCATTCTAATTCTAAGGCTTTTTTAGCTTTCATTACTTCCCAAGTAGAATCTCCAACAACTACGACCAACTCATCAAAAGCACTCACATCACACCAAGCTTTTACGCCTCCTTCTTTATAAGACTGTACAGTAAAAACATCTCTTATTCCAGGCATAGATTTAGCCTTAGAAGCATTTAAAGTTCCTAACTTTTTACCGAAAGCTGGCGGATGAACGATCATGGCAATTAACATTCCTTCTCTTTCGTAATCTAATCCAAATAGTGGTTGACCAGTAACTATCTTTTTGGCATCCACATTTTTTCTAGACGTACCAATAATCTTGAAATCTGTTTTCTCCTTTAATTTAACTTCTTCTGGTATTGCAATTTTCGTTGCTGCCATAGCCATGTCTCCGTAATCAGCAGAATTGTTTGTAGCCTTGTGGGTAATAATGCCTTCATTTGTTTCTACTTCATTAAAAGGGACTTGCCAAGTATCAGCTGCTGCTTGCTTAAGTAAATGTCTTGCTGTCGCCCCTGCCATTCTTAACGCATCCCATCCTTGGCGAATCGACTGACTTCCTCCCGCTAATTGACGTGTAAAAATTGCTGTATTAAGTGGTGCTTGTTCTACTATAACATCCTTCCAGTCTATATCTAACTCTTCTGCCACAATCATTGGCATAGACGTCTTTATATTTTGTCCAATTTCTGGATTTGGGGACATGATGGTAACCAAACCATTATCACCGATTTTTAAATACCCATTTATTTCAAACCATTCTTTAGGCATCTCAACCAATTGTTCTGGTGATGGTTTACAGGATGCCAACCAACTAAAACCTAACATCATACCACCACTTGCAAGGGCAGAAGTTTTTAAAAAGGAACGTCTATTGTATGTTGTTTTTATGAGTGTCATAGTCTTTATATTTAGGCGTTCATTGATTTAGCTGCTGACTTAATTGCTTTCTTAATCCTTGTATAGGTTCCGCATCGACAAATATTACCATCCATAACAGCATCTATCTCTTCATCTGTTGGATTTGGATTTGCCTTTAATAATGCTGAAGCATTCATAATTTGGCCTGCCTGACAATAACCACATTGCGGCACATCAATTTCTAACCATGCTTTTTGTACTGGATGATCTCCATTTTCTGAAAGCCCTTCGATAGTAGTTATCTTATAATCTGATGCAGCAGAAATTGGTGTTTGGCAAGACCTGACTGCTGTACCATCCACGTGAATAGTGCATGCCCCGCATTGTGCTATACCGCAGCCAAATTTAGTACCAACTAGTTTTAGGTGATCTCGAAGCACCCATAACATAGGCGTATCTTCCTGTACATCAACAGTTTTCGTTTGTCCATTGATTTTTAGATTGTATGTTGGCATAAGATTGTTTTTGGTTAGAAATAATGAAAATACTGTTCTTTCAATTTTCTTGAATAGCTATTAAAGTTAACAAAAAAAGAGATGCAAATACCACACTTTAACAATTAGCTAATACTATGTTGGTTAAAATAGTTACTAAATAATACTAACAAAAAAGCCTCGCAATGCGAGGCTTTTTCTTATGATTTTGTTTCGACTTCGAGACCTTTATATTTCCATTTGGCAATGCCTCCACTAAGATTATAAATCTTTACAAATCCAGCATCCTTTAGTTTTTCAACACATTTTTCGCTTCGCTTTCCACTTCTGCAGTAAACAATTACTGGTTTTTCTTTATCCAGTTTTGTAATCTCTTCATCAAAATTTGGAGAGCGAACATCTATATTTTGCGATTTGGCAATATGCTCTAAGGCATACTCTTTTTCCGTTCTTACATCAACTAATTGGACATCATCCATTTCGATTAATGATTTCATTTCTTCGGGAGAAACAACTTTGATTTCGGCATTAGAGCTCTCTTTACAACTCATAAACCCTACAATAAGGGTTAACAATAAAATAATTGAAGCTCTTTTCATAATATATTATTTTAAATGCTGGCTATCTCTCCATTCCATTCACTAAAACCACCAACAAGATTGTATGTGTTTTTGAAACCTAACTGATTCATAACTGCACAAGCTTGAGCACTTCGCCCTCCAGCTTTACAATACACATAATAGTTTTTTTCTTTATCAAGTTCTTCAACTTCATAAATAAAGCCTTGCCCCTTGTATATGTCTATGTTTTTGGCGTTCGGGATGATTCCTTCTGCTACTTCTCCTTCGGTCCTTACATCCAATATAAACGCATTTTTATCATTTTCCAGCTGCGTTTTCCACTGGTCTTGCGTTAAGTCTGCCATTGTAATATTTTAGAAATATAAAATTAACATTTCCTTATGATATAGACGTAAAAAAAGTCGAAGTGTTACACTTCGACTTTAATAAACCTAAAACTTTAACAGTTTTATATTTTAATGGAGCATCCTATTGCTCTGGTTTTAGTTTCTGGAACTTCTTTACCACTTAACAAAGCATCAACAGCATCTTCGGTATATTTCACTTGAACAGCATCTGCATCTTGATAATTATCATCAATTGCCCCAATATACTTTACTTCATTCCCTTTAGTTGTTTTTTGAAGCACATACACGTGAGGCGTTTTAGTCGCACCATATTGAGGGTAGATTTTCTGGCCTTGATCCATTAAATAAGGGAATGTAAACCCTTTAACTTCTGCTCTTTTTTGCATCGCCGAAAAATTATCCCCTGGTTTGGTAGCAGGATTGTTAGGCATAATTGCTATTACTGGGTATCCTTTTTCCTTGTATTTTTTATCCAAAGCTACAATCCTGTCTTCATACGCCACAGCATATGGACAAGTATTACAGGTAAAAATAACAATGAATCCTTTTGCTGTTTTATAATCAGCCAAAGAAACCATCTTACCATCGATATTTTTGAGTTTGAAATCCGTGGCGATGTCGCCAATATCGTAACCATCATCTACAGCTTTATCTGCACTAATGGTAAATGCACTTAAAACTAGCACCAATAAAAGACTTGATAAAACCTTTACTGCTTTCATAATTATTAATTTAAGGGGTTATAAATTGTTTGAGTTCAGCTTCGAGCTCTTCAAAGTTAAATGAACGCTCGTAAAACTGACTTTTATCTTTATTATAAATTATTGTTGCTGGTATAGCTCCTGACCAATTTTCATCTACCTTAGGTATCCAATCGTTCATTTTAGGATCGTCTAAAGCTATTACTTTTGATTTTAATTTTTTGTTTTCAATAAAAGGGATTAACTTTTTTTCGTATTGCTTAGGAAAGTCTAAACTAACTAATAATACCTCTACATCTTTATCTTTGTATGCACTGTTTAATTCTTCAAAATAAGGAAGTTCTTTAATACATGGCGCACACCAAGTTGCCCAAAAATTAACCACATAAATTTTGTCATCTTTTTTGGTGAGAAATGATTCAAATTCATTAAAATTGTATACATCTAGCTGATAATCTGAAATAAGGCTATCTTCTTTTGTAGACTGTTCAACTATTACTTCTTTTGCTCCTTTATCATTGCAAGCTGATGTAATACAAATAACACAAAGAAATGTTAAAAATCTTTTCATGTTTTAAAATTAAGGAATAGTTGTTTTACAATCATTCATTTAACAGAATTTTAGATAAATAGCATCTAGGGAGTAAAAACATTCCTAATTATTTGTTAAATCCAATTCGATTCATACATTTGTATATACAACTGTTGTACATACAAATGAAATTAGAAACACTAATTAAGGTTAATAAACCGCTTAATCTTTCTAAAAGAACAGTTGTAAATCTGCTGTACACTGGAAACTATGTAACCTTAAGATTAAACAATAGTCTGAAATCATACGGAATTACATTACAGCAGTTTAACGTACTAAGGATATTAAGAGGACAGCATGGTAAGCCATTGAATCTTTCTGAGATTCAAGAACGAATGATAAACAAAAACAGTAACACTACGAGGCTCATCGATAAGTTAGTGACGAAGAAATATGTAAATAGACTCACAGATGCATCTAACCGTAGAAAAATAAAAGTTTCGATTACGGATGAAGGTTTGAAGTTTATTAATAGCCTAGACGCTATAGTTGATGAAAAAGAAGAACATAAAATTATTAAAAACTTAAATAACAAAGAGCTAGAACAGCTAAATCAATTACTGGAGAAAATACGTGATTAGTAGCAAATCCCTTTAATTATCCCTTTAATTACTATCTATTAAATAGATAATCCCAGTAATTACTAAGCTTCCATCTCAAAATGAGATGGAAGTTTTATTTTAAATCAGTTTTTAAAACTAGTATTTTAAGGCAAAATGTCCAACTATACTCTCCCCTTCAGTAGTAACAGCTCGATACCAATAATCTGAAGCCATCATTTTTTCTCCGTTCATCATCCCATTCCACCCTTTAGATAAAGGACTTAAAGTCTTAACTAGTTTTCCATACCTGTCAAATATGTATATAATTTCTAGTTGAAATGTATCATCACTGCTTGGCTTATGCTGCCAGAATTCATTAAAACTATCTCCATTTGGAGTAAAGAATTTAGGGAAACCTGCTGGGCGGATATAAATTTCTATATCAACCTCTACAATACCACAACCGTTTTTGTCCCTTATATAACCCGTAGAAGTGTCCTCAGGGGCATTTGAAAAAAAATTACTATCCTGATAAGGTCCGTTTTCATCATCAAGTGCATATTCATAATCTCCACTTCCTTCAGCAAGTATTTCAATCGACAAACCAGGATTGTTTTCAGTAACATTAGCTCCAAGAACTGTAGCGATTTCAGAAGTTACTACCGTAAAATCAGATGAGGAAGAACATTCAGCTGAAAAACCTGGGTCATTTGAAGTATTATATGCTTCATATCTATATATTCCTTCTTCAGAAATATCAACATCTGCAGTATCCGAAATTTCAACAAAATCTCCATTAGCATCTTGCATATACCATCTATAACCTTCCGCCATATCTGGAGCACTGATAGTTGTTGGCACCTGGTTAAGACATAATCCAATCTCACTAGGTAAAGTTAACAGTGGATTAAGAGTGACTAACTCCCCTGTAGTTGTGTCAAAAAAAGGTCCACAGCCTAAGACTGTTGAAAACGAAGTCTGACCACAACCTTCGGCATCTCCGGCATCATTAAAAGGAACTATTCTTATAAAATAAACACTGTTTGGTTCGAAATTGATAACAAATGTCGAGGTAGTAGTAAAAATACCTGTATCCAAAACATCATTAATAAATGGTGTGCTGCCTATGTATACTTTATATCCCGTGGCTCCAGCTACTGGTTGCCATTCAATTAATGGAGAAAGCCCAACATTTACTTGCCCATCGGTAGGCGAAATAATAGTGGTGCATCCTGGCAAGGTAGCAGCCGCACCAGTTGTAAAACTCTCTTCAGCGCATGCTGTAGCTGTTCCGTTTTCATTATACGGAACTAATCCAACAAATATTTGAGTATTAAAAGGGAAATCTGCAGCTGGATTATATGACAATACATTACCGACATCTAAATTATTAACTATATCTCCTGCTCCAGGCGCAGTACCCACTGTAATTATATACCCCGTGGCTCCTGTTACATAAGTCCAAACTATGTTAGCAGCTACATTTACATTTATATCTCCATCAGACGGAAGTGCCATCGTTGTACAATTTGGTGGAATTATGATATCCTCTGTAGTAAACGACTGGCTTGTACAAACAATATCTGCTTGATTAAAGAAAAACAAAGTAATCGTTACAAAAATTTGAGTATTATCAGGTAAACCCAATAGTGGCGTAAACGTTGTTGCAGAACCAACGTTTTGCTGATTTACTATATCTGTACCGCCATCTGTAGTCCCAATTGAAATTATATAACCTGTAACTCCTGGAACAGGATTCCATGATATTGTAGTATCAACCGCTACATTAGTCTGGCCATCAACAGGTCCCACTAAGTTTGGGCAATCCTGAGCATAAAGCATAGAATTGCCAATGAAAGTAACAATAATGAATACCCAAAATTTCATTAAAAGCCCTTTTTTAGGTCAAGATAACACAAAATATATACCCTATCAATTTAAAACGACAAATCGATATTATTATCGCTAACGATTTTTATTCAAAAAAATTTGTTCAAAAGGTATCTATTTCTATCTTTGGAAAAGAAATGAAAACACAATTAAATAATACATGGTGGTGGTACTCCCGAAACGCAATTTTCGTGAACTAACGCTATTATATATTTAACCAAAATATTAAGGCTTGTCATTCACGACAAGCCTTTTTTTTATATAAAACAAATGAAAAAATTCAGTCTTTTCACCTATCACAAACGCATCTTAACAGATACTATTACGCCTGTTACAGTGTATTATAAAATTCGAGACAAGTACCCGAATAGTATTTTGCTTGAAAGTGGGGATTATCATAGAAGTCATAAGAATTTCTCATATATATGTTTCAACCCAATCGCGTCCATAAAGATTGAAAACGAAGTGATTTCTCAGAATTTTCCCGACGGAAGTTCAACAGAATTGGAAATAACCAATGCTATTAACGTCGCTGACGAAATTCATAAATTCACAAAATGCTTTGACACAAAATCTGAAGAAAATTTCAAGTTCATTAATAATGGGATTTTTGGCTACACGGCTTATGATGCTGTAAGGTATTTTGAAGATGTTGAAATTAGCAAAAAAGAAAATTCAGTAGTTATTCCAGATATGTACTATGCAGTTTATCAAAACATAATAGCCATCAATCACTTTAAAAACGAAGCCTATATTTTTGCACACTGTTACGAAGGCGTTGAAAATAATATTGATGCCATTGATAAATTGATTAACGTCCAAAATTTCGCCTCTTACAACTTCAAGTCGAAAGGAGATATTATGTCCAACTTAACCGATGATGAATTTAAGGAGCATGTTGAATTAGCAAGAAAACATTGTCAACGAGGTGATGTATTTCAATTGGTATTATCTAGACGTTTTTCTCAAGAATATACTGGTGATGACTTTAATATTTATCGTGCTTTAAGAAGTATCAACCCTTCACCTTATCTATTTTATTTTGATTATGGCGATTTTAAAATATTTGGCAGCTCTCCTGAAGCACAGCTTATTGTCGACAACGGATTAGCGGAAATTCATCCAATAGCTGGAACATTTAAAAGAACTGGCGATGAGCATAAAGATAAACTTTTAGCAGAAAAACTTAAAAAAGACGATAAAGAGAACGCCGAACATGTGATGCTTGTTGATTTAGCTCGTAACGATTTGAGTCGTCATGGAAGCAAAGTAAAAGTTGTAACATATCGTGAAGTACAATTTTTCTCTCACGTTATTCATTTGGTCAGTAAAGTTACTGGGCAAAAACACCAGAATACTTCTACTATGCAAGTGGTGGCAGACACATTTCCTGCAGGTACGTTAAGTGGCGCTCCAAAACATAGAGCCATGCAATTAATTGAGCAATATGAGAAAACTAGTAGAGCATTTTATGGAGGTGCTATTGGTTTTATGGATTTTGATGGCAATTTTAATCATGCTATCATGATTCGCACATTTTTAAGTAAAGACTATAAATTAAACTGGCAAGCTGGTGCAGGATTGGTTTCAAAATCTGACCAAGAAAACGAGTTACAAGAGGTATATAATAAATTAGGAGCATTAACAAAAGCTATTAAGCTGGCAGAAGACATTTAAGATGAAAAAAGTATTAGTTATAGATAATTACGACAGTTTTACATATAATCTTGTTCATTATTTAGAAGATTTAAATTGTGATGTAACGGTGTTAAGAAATGACAAGTTAACTTTAGAAGACGTAGCGCCTTTCGATAAAATAGTATTATCCCCAGGCCCAGGAATTCCTGATGAAGCTGGTTTATTAAAAGCTATTATTAGAGAATATGCACCAACAAAAAGCATATTAGGTGTATGCTTAGGACAGCAAGCCATAGGTGAAGTTTTTGGAGGTTCACTTATTAATTTAAATGATGTTTATCATGGTGTTGCTACAAACGTTTCAATTACTGTCGATAATGAATATCTTTTCAAAGATTTAGATAAAAATATAGAAGTTGGACGCTATCATTCATGGGTTGTAAATCCTGAATTACCTGAAAGCTTGGAAGCCACATCTTTTGATGCTAATGGACAAGTAATGTCATTAAGGCATAAAACCTATGATGTGAGAGGCGTACAATACCATCCGGAATCAGTCTTAACACCAGACGGTAAGAAGATTTTAGAAAATTGGGTAAATAGCTAATCGCAGTAAACAGTTATCAGTTGACAGTCGACAAAAAAGTAACATAGGGCAAAATATAGGATAGAAAAAGAAAAAGCCCCAAATCAATTCAAAGAATTGAACATTGAAATAAAGAAATAATGAGTGAAGGAATGTAGATGCAAAGCGAAGCTTTAAGCACGAAATTCCGAAAGCGATTGTTCCGCAGGAATTTCCTTATTTCAATATGATTTTTTGGTTCGTTTTGCATCAAGGCAAAATGAACAGAAATTAAAAGTAAAACTAAAAATAGATTCCTGCCTTCGCAGGAATAAAAAAATGAAAGATATACTCAACAGACTAATTAATCATGAAACCATCTCAACTGAGGAGGCAAAACAAGTTATAGTCAACATATCCAATGATATGTATAACCCAAGTCAAATTGCTTGCTTTCTTTCGGTTTATATGATGAGAAGTATTACTATAGAAGAACTTCAAGGCTTTAGAAATGCTCTTTTAGAGCTTTGTCTACCGATAGATCTTAGTGATTTTAATGCTATAGATATTGTAGGCACTGGAGGAGATGGTAAAAACACTTTTAATATATCAACTTTATCTTCTTTTATTACAGCAGGTGCAGGTGTTAATGTTTCTAAACATGGCAATTATGGAGTATCATCAACTTCTGGCTCATCTAACGTTATGGAAAATTTAGGAGTAAAATTTTCTAATGATGAAGACTTTTTAAAAAAATGTATAGACAAAGCTGGCATATGTATTCTACATGCACCGCTATTTCATCCAGCCATGAAAAATGTTGCACCAATAAGAAGAGAATTGGGCGTTAAAACATTTTTCAACATTTTAGGGCCTTTAGTTAATCCTTCATTTCCGAAAAATCATGTGCTTGGTGTTTTTAATTTAGAGGTTTTAAGACTCTATAGTTTTTTACATCAAAATTCTGGACATAACTACAATATTGTTTATGCTTTAGACGGTTATGATGAAATTTCGCTAACTGGAAAAACAAAAATTATTTCTAATCACTCAGAAAAATTGTTTTCACCGGAAGATTTGGGGCTAGCAAAAATAAACCCGAAAGACATTTTTGGAGGAAATACTGTGGAAGATGCCGCTAAAATATTTGTTGATATTATCAGCGGAAGAGGTACAGAATCTCAAAATAATGTCGTTTGCGCAAATGCTGGATTAGCTATTGCAACATCTAAACAAATTTCTCATCAAGAGGGCTTTGAAATAGCAAAAGAATCGCTATTCTCAGGAAAAGGAAAAGCAAGTTTAGATAAACTAATTGAGTTAGGAGTTAGGAGTTAGGAGTTAGGAGTTAGGAGTTAGGAGTTAGGAGTTAGGAGTTAGGAAGATTAAAAATAATTTTGAAAGTAAAAAACATCATAATAAAAAGTCAACACCTGAGTTCGGACATAAGTCCGAATCATCAATTTGCAGAAATAATGAGAGAAGAAACGTAATCGCGATGCGTAGCATCAAGCGTGAAGTTTCGAAAGCGAATGATGTCTTGGCAATTTCCTCAGATTGATTTGATTTTTTGGTTCGTTTTGTATCAAGATAAAATGAACGTAAAGACATAATAAATGAATATACTTGATAAAATAACATTAGATAAGCGAAAAGAAGTTGCTTTAAGAAAAGACTTGATTCCAATTTCTCAACTAGAACAATCTGTTTTATTTGAAAGAGAAACGGTTTCGCTTGCTAATAATTTGAGACATAGTAAATCTGGAATTATTGCAGAACACAAACGTCGTTCTCCATCAAAATCAGTAATAAATAATGGGCTAAATGTTCAAGATGTTGCTGTCGGCTATGCAACAGCTGGAGTTTGCGGCATGTCTGTTTTAACTGATGGCAAGTATTTTGGAGGTTCCCTAGATGACTTATTAACCGCCAGAGCAAGCTGTGATTTACCTCTTTTAAGAAAAGAGTTTATAATTGATGAATATCAAATACTCGAGGCAAAAGCCAATGGTGCAGATGTTGTTTTATTGATTGCCGCTATACTTACAAGAAAGGAAATTAAGCAATTTTCAGAATTGGCTAAAAACTTAAATCTGGATGTTCTTTTAGAAGTGCATAACGAAGAAGAATTACAAAAATCTCTAATGCCTAGTTTAGACATGTTAGGTGTTAATAACAGAAATTTGAAAACCTTCGAAGTTAGTTTAGAAATAAGTAAGGCATTGAGTAAATTAATACCAGACGACTTTGTAAAAGTCTCTGAGAGCGGAATCAGCTCAGTTGAAGCCATAAAAGAATTACAGCCATATGGATATCAAGGCTTTTTAATTGGCGAAAATTTCATGAAAACAGATAATCCTGGATTAAGCGCTAAACAATTCATTAAAGACTTAGAGGCATGAAATTAAAAGTCTGCGGAATGAAATACAAAGATAATATTGATGCTGTTGCCAAATTGCAACCAGATTATATGGGCTTTATATTTCATGAACAATCATCTAGGCACTTTGACAGTACAATACCTGATATACCAGAAACCATTGAAAAAGTTGGCGTTTTTGTTGATGAGAAAGTCGAGTTTATTTCCCGTCAGATAGAAAACCATCAATTATCCGCTATTCAGTTACATGGTCATGAATCACCTGAAACATGTAGGTTGCTCAAATCAACTAATGTTAAAGTGATTAAAGTCTTTTCAATAAAAGACGCATTTGATTTTTCAATTTTAGCACCATACGAGGACGTCTGCGATTACTTTCTATTCGATACTAAAGGAAAACTTCCTGGAGGAAATGGGTATACGTTCGATTGGGATGTTCTAAAAAACTATCCTTCAACCAAGCCCTATTTTTTAAGTGGTGGCATTGGTTTAAGTCAAATTGAAAAACTAAAAGAATTTAGAAAAAGTGAGGCCTCAAAATATTGTCATGTTATTGATGTGAACAGTAAATTTGAAATTGAGCCAGGTCTAAAAAATATAGAAGATTTAAAAAAATTTAAAGAAAACGTCACTTCGAGTGATTTTTGAGGCACGAAAAAATAGTATGGAGAAGATAATAGGTCTCGATACAATTCCGAAAGTATTCGGAATCACTCGACCTGACCATAATTAATAAAAAATGAATTACAACATCAACGAAAAAGGATATTACGGAGAATTTGGGGGTGCATATATTCCAGAAATGTTATATCCAAATGTAGAAGAGCTTCGCCAGAATTATCTTAAGGTGATGGCAGAACCTGAATTTCAAGCAGAATTCAATCAACTTTTAAAAGATTATGTTGGGCGTCCTTCTCCGCTCTACTTTGCCAAAAGACTTTCTGAAAAATATAACACGAAAGTATACCTCAAGCGTGAGGATCTTAACCATACAGGTGCTCACAAAGTAAATAATACTATTGGACAGATACTGATGGCAAAACGTCTAGGCAAAACAAGAATTATTGCCGAAACTGGAGCGGGGCAACATGGTGTCGCAACTGCGACTGTTTGTGCCTTAATGGGGTTGGAATGTATTGTGTACATGGGAGAGATTGATATTGCACGTCAAGCACCAAACGTCGCTAGAATGAAAATGTTAGGCGCCCAGGTCGTACCGGCTCTTTCAGGAAGTCGTACACTTAAAGACGCAACCAACGAAGATATTCGTGATTGGATAAATAATCCAGTGGACACACACTACATCATTGGTTCAGCCATTGGTCCACATCCTTATCCTGATATGGTTACCAAATTTCAATCAGTCATTTCTGAAGAAATTAAATGGCAATTAAAAGAAAAAGAAGGGCGAGAAAACCCTCATTATGTTGTCGCTTGTATTGGTGGTGGCAGTAATGCTGCTGGGACCTATTATCATTTTTTAGAAGATGAAAATGTTGGTATTATCGCAGTTGAGGCAGCGGGAAAAGGCATTCATTCAGGTG
>CALDUJ010000201.1 GCA_937923735.1 uncultured Flavobacteriaceae bacterium
GGATATTTGCCCTGATATTGAGGTACTACTGTATACGTATCTGAAATATTGCCACGCATACCTGCTAGATTTGTTCTCACATTTTCGGTATGCTCAGGTTCGTATACCTCCAGAGAGCTTGGCAAAGTGAGCTTAGGGAGCTTGAATAGTTTTAAGTTTCCTCGACCAGACACTTCTACTTTTGCTTGAAGCGATTCTGAAGCATCTAATTGTCTTTTGGATGTCGTTACTTTAAAATCGAAATCACCAACAGCTCCTGTGAAATCTGAAGGTTTATCTTCTGGAAGTGGTTTTACGTTAATACTTCTACGACCTGCAGATACTGGTACATGAACTTGAGACATCATTCGCCCACCAAAAATATCTCGCCTATTGGTTGGCACTTGAACAGTTATATCCAATACCAATGGTTCGATTTCAAGTTTCCCAGTTTTTTGCGGATACAGAACTGCTTTCCTAAGGACAACATAACGGTAATCTTCACCTTTATACTTACCATTCATTATTTTAATGCCCTTGATATCTATATTTTGACTCCAGAAATCGTTGTATCGAGGCGTATCTGTCTCTCTCCAGTTATCTACACCGGTATTTAGCCCTACGTATAATTTGTAGACAACAGTTATTGGCTCATTGAGATAAGGATTGTTATTTGAAACCTCCGCTACTAAATGGATGTTTTCAGTCGCTTCATAAGTAGCATTATTACCATTTTTGGGCTTATCAACAGCTGTTTTAACTGTAATTGTTACAGGTAAGGTCTTATATATTTCACCATCTATTTCGACAGAAGCTTGTTTAATCGTGAATTTTCCTCTCTTTTTTGGTGCTAAAAAATAGCTGTACATCTTAGAGTAGGATTTTTTACCATTCACCCAAGAATTACTAATTGATTGACTTGGCCCTCCAACAACCGTAAAATCCGCAAAGCTTGGTGGTACAAAATTGTCACCATCTTTATTCATTTTAAAATCGATTCGCAGGCGCTCATTAACTCCTAATGTCTTTTTACTGACCTTTGCCTCAAAGGTTACCTGAGCTGAAGAAGCTATGCTTATCAGCAAAACCGAGAAAAATAATATGTACTTGTTTAGTTTCATTTAATAACTATCTCTTATACCTACTAGGTTTTTAAACCTTGCAGGAAACTGCAGACTGAGACTGAATACTGCGACTTTTTTTCATTCTTAAAACTTCGAGCTTCCAACTACTTTACCAATCTTTATCTGTACGAACTTTTACACCTTTAGTTTTCTTAGCGTTTATTTTTTCCTGAACTTTTTGTTCCTGGTTATTCATAGCCTCTAATAGGTTCTTAATCTGTTGAGGAGATAATTTACCAGGTTGTTGTTGAGGTTTTTGCTTCTGATTATCTTGCTCTCCCTCTTTATCCTGATTTTGTTTTTCATCCTTAGGGTCGCCATTCTCGTCTTTTTTATCATCTCCTTCATCAGGCTTTTGCTCATCCTTATTTTGTTGGTCGTCTTTCTGTTCCTTTTCATCTTTCTCCTTTTCTTTTTCATCTTCGCCGTCCTTTTCTTCCTTGTCTTTATCTTCGTCTTTCTTCTCGTCGTCGTTTTTCTTATCCTCTTCTTCTTGCTGTTGCTTTTTAGCACATTCTTTTGCTAGTCCAAAATTGTAACGTGTTTCATCATCAGAAGGATTATTACGCAAAGCATTTTTATAGGCTTCAACAGCTTCTTGGCACTTTTCTCCTTTCATTAAGGTATTGCCAATGTTATGCCATGCCCTGTGTTTTTGCTCTTTTGTTTCGGCGAAATCTACTGCTTCTGTATGACGGAGAAGAGCTTCTTCAAAACGTTCGTTTTCATAATACGCATTACCTAAATCATAGCTAGCAACAGCATTACTAGGCTTTTTGGAAATTGCTTTACGGTATTCCATTTCTGCAGAGACAAATTCATTTTCAGAAATCAATTCATTGCCTTCGTAAACCAAGTTATTAGACTCTTGCAATGCGATGTCCTTCTCTTGAGAAAATCCCAAAAGTGAAAAACTAAATGCTATGAGAAAAATATATACCTTCATTCTAAAATTTTACTAGACACTTCGACTCCGCTCAGTGTGACAGTTTACTTAAATTCAGCCTCACAATATATAAAACCCTAGTATTTACCATAGTTAAAGAACTTATAAATTGTTTAAAATAACTTCTTAAAATCATAAGGTTTCCTCTTTCGTGGAAATTATAAATTTTCATTGAATAAGTTTAGTTTTTTCAACCAAGCTGTTTTTCTTTCCAGCAAGAAAACGTCTAAAAACAACAGAAAAATTGCTAACCCTAAAAACCATTGAAATTGATCTTTAAAATCTGCAAACTGCTTCGCCTCAAATTCTTTTTTATCCATTTTTAGTAATATGTCACTAATCTCTTCAATCACTTGATTAGTGTTCTCACCATTGATATAAACACCATTTGCTTCTTCAGCAATTCTTTTTAAAGTACCTTCATCTAATTTAGTGATGACCGTTTCTCCTTGCTTGTCTTTTTTATAATTGAGTACAATACCATTTCTTTTTATTGGTATTGGGCCTCCTTTCGTGCTTCCAACACCTATAGTAAAAATACGAATGCCTTCTTCGCTAGCTTCTTCCGCAACTCGAGCAGCTTCGTCACTATGATCTTCGCCATCTGAAATAATGATTAACACACGATTGGTTTGCTCCTCATCATTATAATACGTTTTTGCAAGCTCGATGGCTTGATTAATAGCTGTCCCTTGTGAGGATAACATATCCGTATTCATGTTCTGCAAAAACATTTTTGCAGCTGCGTAATCTGTTGTAATCGGCAGTTGGGGAAACGCGGTCCCGGCATATGCAATAATACCGATACGGTCGCTTGCAAGGTTGTTAACTATCTGGGTTACTAACTGTTTGGATTTATCTAATCTGCTAGGTGCAATATCCTCAGCCAGCATACTTTTAGAAACGTCTACAGCAAATACAATGTCTACACCTTCACGTTTCACCGTCTCAAGTGTTGTACCAACTTTAGGATTTACCAATGCTATTGCTAAACATGCTATTGCCAAACACCATACTGCAAGCTTTAATACAGATTTAAATAATGATCTATTTGGGCTAAGCTTTTTTAGCAAATTTCTGTTTCCGAATTTTCCTTGAGTATGGCGCTTCCAAATTTGCAGCAATACAAACAGAAACACTATCACTGGAATGATAAGTAGTGCCCAAAACCATATTTTCTCTTCTAATTGAAATAGATTCATGCTTACTTGTTTATTTGCTTTGTCACAAATTCGCTAATATTTTTTTTCACCTTTTCAGGAACATTATTTCCTTTAACCCATGTGTGCAAATGTCCTTTATACTCCATCCCCAAATAGTCTGCGCTATTCTCAAATGGCATTTCAAAACCTTCATAGAACCTTTCGTCATTACTGGAACTCACACTTGCCATTTTAATACCTCTTAATTTACGTCCGTAGTCTTTTTCCAAATTCAAAAAATCTGAAATTCTATCAAAAAATACTTTCATCAATCCACTCATCGAGTACCAGTATATTGGTGTTACAAAAACAATTGTTTTGTATTCTGTAACTATAGTCTTAAATAGATTTATAAAGTCGTCGTCACGATTATTAAAGTCATAATCGAAATGACCAATGTTCTTTTTGTTTAGGTCTATAATATCGTAACCTGTTCCTGCACTCAATAAACTAACTACTTTACTAGTGTCACCTTCACTTCTTGAACTGCCTTGTATGATTACACCCTTTGCCATCTTACACAAAACTTCTAAAAACAGTAAATCTTAATAACAATTCTAGCAACAGTAAAATCCCAGCAATCCAAACAAGTGGCCTAAACATTTCTTCGTACTGTGTGAACTTGAATTCTTCAACATCCGTTTTTTCAAGTTTATCTATTTCAGCATAAATTTCTACTAGCTTTTTATTATTTGTTGCTCTAAAATATTTTCCTCCTGTGGCATCGGCAATTTCACGCAATAGTTTTTCATCAATCTCCACCTGGACGCGACCATACTGAAATGTGCCATTAGCCTTTATAGCGATAGGAGATAATGCCATGCCATTTGTACCAAGACCTATGGTGTAAGTTTTTATACCGAACTCTACAGCCAAATCACTTGCAATCTTTGGGTCTATCTGCCCAGAATTATTTACACCATCGGTAAGCAAAATAATAATCTTACTTACTGCTTTACTATCTTTTAATCTATTAACCGCAGTTGCCAATCCCATTCCTATAGCTGTTCCGCTTTCTATAATCGTGTTGTATTTTATGTCGTTAAGAGACCTCAAAACAATATTCTTATCACTTGTGATTGGGGTTTTCGTAAAGCTTTCTCCAGCATATTCTACTAACCCTATACGGTCGTTAGGTCTTCCTTTTATGAACTCTGCCGCGACGTCTTTAAGGGCCTCTAATCGATTTGGCTGTAAATCTCTTGCTAGCATACTTGCCGACACATCAATTGCCATAACAATATCTATCCCTTTTGTGGTTTTCGTTTTAGTTGACACATCTACTGTTCTTGGTCGTGCCAAAGCAACTATTAGAAATGCTAATGCTAAAAGTCTCAAAATAAATAAAAGGGGTTTTAACTTTGGAAGAAAAGAAGGTGTTGCTTTAAAACCCTTTAAACTTGATATTTTGAGCTCAGGCGTTTCTTTTTTTCTTTTAAAAATATACCATAGCAGAGCTAGTGGCAGCAATGTCAGCAACCAGAAAAATCCAGGGTTTACAAATTCAAAATTCTCGAACATTAGCCTTCTTCCTTATTTTCTTCTTGTTTTTTATCCTCTTTTTTGACTTCAATAGAATTAATAATTCTATCTGCCATTTCTTTTGCATATTTGTCGTCTTCTCTATGTATTAAAATAGCTTGTTGTAAAACATTTTTTGCTGCAAAGTTTAGTATAACATAATTTCTTAAATGATACTTATTTGTTCCTGGCGTAGGGAACTCACCTGTTCCATGAGTTTTAAGTCCTTCAGCTCCGTTAGGCGTAACAAACTTGTCATTTTTCACTACTAAATTCTGTCCTCCATCAGCTTCAAAAAGGCTAATCAGCGCATTTACTTGTTTCTCAATATCCGCTTCCTGATTAGGGTCTGTGTATACTGTTGATGTGGTAAAAATGTAAAAATCATCTAATAAACTACCATAAACAAATCTTCCAGTTCTCAATTTACTTTTCATCGCTTCAGGTATTTCAACATCTGATCTTTTGAGAACTTTAGGTGTAGATATTGTAATCCCTGGCGCACCATATTCACTTCGTACCCATTCCCCGTCTAATAATTCTTTACTTGGATGACCAAGTATATTATCTTTTAGCTTATCATAACCATAATATGCTGTTAACCCAATTAGTGTCCCAATGATTACAAATGATGCAATCGCAATGGTTATAATGGTCTTTTTTCGTTTCTTCTTTCGTTCTTGCTCTTCACGATATTGTTGGTCGCGAAGTTTTTCCTCTTCGGTAGGTTCAGGCAAGGCTTCTTTTACTTGATCTATTTCTATATCGATTGTTTTTCTGTCGATTTCTGCAAGTGCAATATCTGGTTTCGATTTAGCAAATTTCACTAAATCTGCACGCTTTAAAATAGTCTCAATATTTTTGATATCATCTTCTTTAAGATCTATTTGATTGCCATCTTTAAGAAGTTTTAATCGATTTACCAACTCATCAGTTGTGCTTTCCAAAGCATGGTCATAAACCTTCTCATCTAAATATGTCCTAATAATACCTGTTAACTCTGAATAGTAATCTTTTAATTGTTCGTTCTCCAAATAATTAGCATCATCTAATTTTTGAAGAGATAATTTTGCCCGTTCGTAAGGCGATAATAAAGCGACCTTTTCTTCTTGAGTAAGTGGTTTTTTTCTCCAAATGAACCAGTATAAAAGTCCACCTATTAAGGTTAAGAACAATATTATGTACAACAAATATTTCCACCAATTGCCAATGGATTTGTCAACTTCTATTAAAGGTTTTATGTCATAAAGACCTTGTTTAGTTGTGTCTATTACTATATTATTCACTTCTACTTTAAGGGAATCTGTAAAAAAAGTTTTGGTTCCCACAACAATTTTTTGCCTCGGAATTGTGTATGCTCCAGAATCGAATTGCGTTAGTGCATAGCGCTTAATTAAGTTATACTTAGCATTATTTTTAGTAGTATCTGGTTTAAAGGATTCTACCATTTCTAATGGCATGAATGTTTGTCCTTCAGGGAAAACGACTAAATCTGTAGTATCAGCCTCCACAGCAATCTTGTAAGTTATTTGCTCTCCAATTTTTATAGATGTTGAATCGATTGAAGATGTTACTTGTGCTGACGAGAACCAAGACAATAGAACCAAGACAATAGACAAGAATAAATTCTTTATCTGCTTATCTTTAAAATTCGTAATTCGTAATTCGTAATTCATCATTCCCTTTATCCTCTTCTTTTAAAATAACCCAAAAGCTTTTTTACATAGCTTTCGTCAACACGACAATCGATTGTTCCTGCACCAGACTTATTAAAGCTATCCTTAAAAAAATCTACTTTTTCTCGGTAGAATCTTTCATAATTTTGTCGCACTTTCTTGGATGTGGTATTAACTAATATAGATTCTCCAGTCTCCTCATCTTCCATTTGCACCATTCCTAGATTAGGAATTTCTTCTTCCCGTTTATCATATACCCTAATTCCTGTAACATCATGTTTGTTAGCAACTATTTTTAAAGTACGTTCGTAGTTGCTAGCGATGAAATCTGAAAGCACAAATACGATAGCTTTCTTTTTCATGACATTGGAGAGAAATTTTAATGCTTCAGCAATATCTGTTTGCTTGCTTTTTGGTTTGAATTCGATTAATTCTCGTATAATGCGCAGTACATGAGAGCGTCCTTTTTTAGGAGGCACATACAACTCAACTTCATCAGAGAAAAGAATCAATCCAATCTTGTCATTGTTTTGAGTAGCTGAAAAGGCTAAAGTCGCTGCGATTTCTGTCACGACTTCGTTCTTGAATTGCTCTTGAGTCCCAAATAACTCAGAACCAGAGATATCCACCATGAGCATCATAATAAGTTCTCGCTCTTCTTCGAATACTTTTATATAGGGTTCGCTATAACGTGCAGTGACATTCCAATCGATATTTCTTACATCATCACCATACTGATACTGTCTAACTTCACTAAAAGTCATACCGCGTCCCTTGAAGGTTGAATGATATTCACCTCCAAATATGTGATCAGACAAACGTCTTGTCTTAATCTCAATCTTACGTACTTTTTTTAGTAGTTCTTTAGTATCCATTTTTCCTCTCTCCCAACCCTCTCTCCAAAGGAGAAAGGGCTTTTAAAAATTTAGTTTAATAATAGCCCTTTTAAGTCCTTCCTTTTGGGAAGGATTTAGGATGGGATTTATGGTACTTCAATCTCGTTCACGATTTTATTGATGATGTCTTCAGAGGTTACATTTTCAGCTTCGGCCTCATAAGTAATCCCTATTCTATGTCTTAGTACGTCATGCACAACGGCTCTCACATCTTCAGGAATTACATAACCTCTTCTTTTTATAAATGCATAACATTTTGCAGCTGTGGCTAAGTTAATACTCCCACGTGGAGAGGCTCCAAAAGATATTAAAGGTTTTAAGTCCGAAAGCTTATATTTTTCTGGATAACGTGTAGCGAATATGATATCAAGTATATATTTTTCAATTTTTTCGTCCATATAAACCAATCTTACCGACTCTTGTGCTTTAAGAATTTGGGATATGCTTACAACCGGATTTACTTTATCCCAAGCGCCCTTTAAATTTGCCCTCATTATAAGTTGCTCTTCATCTTGTTTCGGATAGTCAATGACAGTTTTTAGCATAAAACGGTCAACTTGTGCTTCAGGCAATGGATAAGTTCCTTCTTGCTCCACAGGGTTTTGAGTTGCCATAACTAGAAAAGGCTTGTCCAATATAAATGTTTCGTCACCAATGGTCACCTGCTTTTCCTGCATGGCTTCTAGCAACGCTGATTGTACTTTTGCAGGCGCTCTGTTTATCTCATCAGCCAAAACAAAGTTTGCAAAGATTGGTCCTTTCTTAATAGTGAAGTCGTTTTGCTTCATATTATAAATTAAGGTTCCTGTGACATCAGCAGGTAATAGGTCTGGTGTAAATTGTATTCTGCTAAAACTGCCATCAACTGCTTGAGAGAGCGTGTTTATCGCCAATGTTTTTGCTAACCCTGGAACACCTTCTAAGAGAATATGTCCTTGACCAAGAAGTCCAATAAGCAAGCGTTCGACCATATGCTTTTGACCAACGATTACCTTATTCATTTCTAAAATAAGGAGGTCTACAAAGGCACTTTCTTTTTCAATAGTTTCGTTAATAGCTTTAATGTCTATTGTACTCGTATCTTCCATCATGTTATTATTTTTCAGGCGCCAAAATAAGCCCTAATTTTGAACAACGCAAATTGTTAAAATTATTCGGTTAGTGCTGTTAATAATTGGTTAAAAATTAAAGAGTCACGCTACTGGCGTGACTCTTTAATTTTATATGTTGTTAGTTATGTTTATCGTTAATGCCTAATATAATTTTGAGACACTCATAACCGTATTCATTTTAGGATCAAGATTGGCATTCCCATCAGAAGAAAATGATATTGAATTATTAGTTTCAAACTCTAGTACAAATTCGTATAAAGTATTTACATTCAATTGCTTTTCAATAATATTGATGGATGCGTTTTGACATTCCGAAGACATATTTAAAGTGTATTCAACACCATCCATTACAACCATGTTTTGGTTTCCGTAAACGATTTTGATATTATAAATAAAACCAGAAGGTACTTCTTGAAAATCTACCAATGGCATTACTTCATCCTGAGTTAAGTTTGTTAAATCATGAACCCCAGTGTTTATTGTATTTAAACTCACCCATGCATTTGGATCTGTTTCATCTTCTAATACTCTAAACTGGACATCTAAAACCTCAATATTTAATTCGCTTAATTGGCTTTGTGTGCCTTTAAGTTTTACGTTAACTAAACTGTTTTGAGAAGTATCAGCAATGTCTTCTTTCGAACAACTGCTCAAAAAGAACAAAGAAAGTATGCTTAAAATTGTGATTTTATAGGCTTTGTAAAATTTCATTCGTTAGGGCATTTAACAATTACAGAGTAATGATACTTCAATCTCTAATATTTGTCTATTTTTATATGTGAATTGCAAAAAAACTGGCATAAACTGAAAAAAAAGTGAAATATTCTCGATTAATTGCAGGTACTATGACCTGGGGAGCTTGGGGAAAGCAACTGAATACAGAAGGTATGATTTCCTTAATGAATCATTGTCTCGAAAACGACATAACCACATTTGACCATGCAGATATTTACGGTGGATATACAACAGAAGAAGACTTTGGAAAGGCTTTTTCAGAGAGCGGCATCAAGAGAGAGGATATTCAAATAATTTCTAAATGTGGTATTCAATATATCACTGATAAACGGAAACATGCTGTAAAGCATTACGATTTATCTAAAGACTATATTATTTGGTCTGTTGAAGAATCCTTAAGATTATTGAAAACAGATTATTTGGATTTAATTCTAATGCATAGACCAAGTCCATTGATGCATCCAGATGACATAGCTGAAGCTGTATCACATTTGAAAAATCAAGGTAAAATAAGAGCGTTTGGTGTTTCTAATTTCACGCCTTCTCAGATGGAAATGATTGAGAGCAAAGTTTCTATTTCTGTAAATCAGATTGAGTTTTCTTTAACAGCCCATTCTGCTATGCATGATGGTACTTTGGATACTATGATTATGAAAGATATTTTGCCAATGGCATGGTCGCCATTAGGAAATGTGTTTAGAGACGATAATGAGCAAACAAGGCGTATTCATAAACAACTTGGAGCGTTAATGGACAAATACAATGCGACAGAAGATCAATTATTGTTGGCTTGGACGATGAAGCATCCCGCAAAAATTCACCCAGTAATAGGCACAACAACACCAAAGCGAATTAGTGATGCTGTTGCTGCTTCAAAAATCGAATTAGACTTAGAAGACTGGTTCTTGATACTGGTTGCTTGTCAAGGACACAAAGTACCTTGATTGTCATTCCTGCGAAGGCAGGAATCCATTTTTTGAAATAAATTATAACAATTAGATTCCTGCCTTCGCAGGAATGACAGAAATATGAAAAAAACAGCATTTATAACTGGAGCTACCAGTGGTATCGGTCGCGCAACAGCCCACGAATTTGCAAAACATGGCATCAACCTCGTGTTATGTGGAAGGCGACAAGAGCGATTAGATACTATAAAATCTGCGCTCGAAAGGCAAACAGACGTCTATACACTCAACTTCGATGTGAGAGATAAGGAAGCTACTTTTAAAGCCATAAATTCTCTGCCTGATGATTTTGCCAGAATTGACATTCTGATTAATAATGCAGGCAATGCACATGGACTAGACCCTATTCAGGACGGGAGTATTGATGACTGGGATGCCATGATGGATATTAATGTAAAAGGACTGCTTTATGTTAGTAAGGCCATTATTCTGCAAATGTCCGAACGACAATCTGGACACATTATAAACATTGGGTCGTCTGCTGGTAAAGAAGTATATCCTAAAGGCAATGTCTACTGTGCAAGCAAACATGCTGTTGATGCTATTACAAAAGGTATGCGTATTGACCTAAATCCATTTGGTATAAAAGTATGTGCTATTAATCCAGGATTAGTAGAAACCGAATTCTCCAAAGTACGATTTAAAGGTGATGCTATTGCTGATGCTGTTTATAAAGGTTATAAAGCATTACAACCAGAGGATATTGCTGAGATTATTCTTTTTGCTATTACACGACCAGCACACGTTAATATTGCTGACCTTCTTGTTTTCCCTACGGCTCAGGCTAATAGTGTTACTTTGAATAAAAAGCTCTAGTATGAATATTACGTATTTATTAGGAGCTGGAGCAAGTTATAATGCTTTGCCTATAGTTGAGCAAATACCAAAAGCTCTAGAGGAGTTTGCTAATGAATTTGACCCTAATAAATATGGAGGTAGACCGAAGCCTATAGATTTTGTTGAACCAGAAGGAACAATAGTGATGAGGTATTTATATTCATTATCTCAATCGAATGTAGGAAGCCAATATGTACAAAATTTCAATCTATTAAAAAAATTTCACGCTGATATAGTTTGGTTAAAAAAAGAAGCTGAAAATCATACTAGTATAGATACTTTTGCTAAGAAACTTTATTTACAAGAGGATTGGACAAATCTTAAAAAATTAAAAGTCATATTATCATGCTTTTTCCTGTATATACAAAATACTGAAAAAGGATTTGACAAAAGGTATGATAGTTTTTTAGCATCTATCCTCGATAATTTAGAAGATTTACCTAATGAGATTAGAATTTTATCTTGGAATTATGATTCTCAATTAGAAACGGCTTTTAAACGATTCTCTAATTATACAACACAAGTTGTTAAGCAAAAGTTGAATAGAAAATCGAAAGGAATTAATGATGAAAATCAAGTTAATTCAAGTCAATTTTCATTATTTAAAGTGAATGGCACAACTAGTTTAAATAGAGAAGAAGATAATGTTATTAAAGAGTTTGATATTGTTGAAGAATTTAATATTGATGAAAGAACATTGATTTCTGAATTTATGAGATTATATGAAGGGTTCTTTATTAGAGATTATAAATCAAGCATGTCATTTGCTTGGGAAGAGTTTCAAAAAGAAACAGGGTTTTTTAAAAATTTGAGCGATTCCGTTTCTGAAACAGAAATATTGATTGTAATAGGGTACTCATTCCCTTTTTTCAATAGAGAGATTGACAAGTTTATTTTAGATTCAATGCCTAATTTAAAAAGGATATATGTTCAAGATCCAAATCATGCTATTGACATAATTGAAAAAGTGAAAGGATTAACTCCTAGGAAAAGCTTTAGTATCAATACTGCTAACAGGAATAGGAAAATGGAGTCGCATAATACAATAAATTACATTCCAAAAACATTTGCAGATCAATTTTTCATCCCAATAGAATTTTAAACTAAGATTCCCGTCTGCACAGGAAATTAATTATGATTAACAAACGTCTTCTTATTAAAAACCTACTCGCTCATAACGACGAGAACAGTTTTTATGACAAAAAGCGTAAAATCGATATATCTCATAAAGAAGGTAAAGCCAAATTTTTAAAACATATTTGTGCGCTATCTAATAGCAACCCAAAGAACAACTCCTATATAGTGATTGGCGTTGAAGATGAAGACAATAATATTATTGGGGTCGATTTTTTTGATGATAGTAAAATCCAAAACCTTATAAATGCCTACTTAACAAATCCGCCAATTGTTCAGTACGAAAATATTCCATTTCCACATTTACTCGATGACAAGGTTGTTGGATTGGTAACTATTCGACCAATTGATGAAATTACCTCGCTCAGAAAAAACATCTGGAAGTATTATGGTGGTGCTGTATTTTTCCGTGATGGTAGTATGAGCATGCCTAAAGTCTTTGATATTGAAATCAAGGATGTAAATTCTAAAATTGTGCAAGCTATTGAGAGCCATGCGCAGAATAACATTAAGCATACTTTGGATGGTGTTATAGACTTTATGAACAAGCGACAGGACTATAACCCTACATATAAGGTCTTCAAGGAATATTTTGTGCTCTGCTGGGCTGGGCAGGAGAAAATTGTTAAGAATGAAACATTTTTCTCAAGGGTAGATATCGAATTGATTAACGAGCAAGTTCGTTTGTTTTATTCTACTTTGGATGAAGTATCTATTTCGCATGATGAAAATCGTTTTAAAATTGTAGAATATGTGAATCTTGGTCTTCATAAAACATCTAAATATTATCCATTAGAGGAAACGATTATCTATTTTGAAAATAATGCTAGCTATAACATAACTACCTCATTATTATTTAAGCCACCGCAATTCGATAAAAAAATACTCCATCATATTTATAATGCAAATAATGCTATTCTAGACAAACTAGAAAAAGGGATTGCATTGCGTAATAATGAAATGATAGATTTAATAAACTTACCCGAGACCTATCTTATATGTTATTTCAATGACTTTGATGATGCCATGGATAAACTAACCGATGCAAAGCCATATCTTAAGAAAGAAGGTGATGACGTATATAATAATTACAAAGAAAGCATCCGAATACTCCGCAAGGTAAAATAT
This sequence comes from uncultured Flavobacteriaceae bacterium, assembly GCA_937923735.1. Lineage (GTDB taxonomy): Bacteria > Bacteroidota > Bacteroidia > Flavobacteriales > Flavobacteriaceae > JABABD01. The sequence continues at coordinate 13,256 of CALDUJ010000201.1, forward strand.
AGTTAATCATAGATGTTACATATGTTTCATCATTTGTTACATACGTTATATCTGTTTATGCCATACTGCTATAATTTAGCAATAGGAATTTAATTCAAACCTTTTAAATACTTAATTTATAAGTATAAGGCATTAAGATATTTACAGAGCTATTAATTAATTACTCTTGAAATCCTTGCTTTAAAAGTGCTTTGCAGAGTACTGAAGCAAGGATTTTTCTTACTATCTAGCTATAAGTGAATTAACCATTCATCCCAAAAAAGTGCAGAAGGCTACCAATTATACATTTTTTTCTACCAATCATAGATTTTTTTATTCAACATGCTTCAATTAATACGACATTAGCAGTGCTATTAATCAATTACACAAACAAACCTTGTTTCTCCCGATAAAGATTCGGCACTGAGACAAGGTTTTGTTTTTTACGCCAATTGAATTAGTATCAACATAATTGTAGGTATAAATCCTAATAGCGAAAATTCAAATCTTTTATTAAGCTTTTTTCTAATTCCGAAAAAGAGAAGAAAAGGAATTACCAAAAAAACAATTGTGTATATTATTAAGGCAAACCAATCGCCGCCATTACTTAGATAATTAAAGTTGTATAATCCCTCATCTAAATACGCAACGATATTAGTAAGCAAGAAACTTATTAATACAAGACCAAAAATGTATTTTTTTTCCATTAAAAAGCCGTTTCTATAGAAACGGCTTTTTAAGTTTAAATATTGTGTAACAATTTTTATTTGCCACCATCTAGGGCGTCTTGCCAATCTAAGAGTTCTTGCCATTTACCTTCGGCAGCCATTCCAGCTTGCTTTGGCCATGTTCCTGGGTTATGCATTTTAAAGCGATCCCCACCGCTTAAAAGTACCTTCTGGCATTTATCTACACTACATCCTGCTAGTGCAGCCCAAGTCTTCACGTCATGATTATGGAAAAGCTCTTGAATCTTTGGCCCAATACCTTCAACTACAGTTAAGTCGTTTTCCTTAATTCGTTTACCAAATACAGCTTTTGCTGCATCTGCATTAAAAGCGACTCCTGTAGCTGTTGCAGCAAATGATGATGCCACGCTCGAAGAAGTACTAGCCGCTGAAGGTCCTTTTGCAGATAACTTGCTTCTGCAAGCATCTAAGTCTGCTTCTAATTTTGCATTTTTGCGTTTCCACTCATCTATATTACTGCTTCCTCCTCCAAGTAATCTTCCTAGAAGATAACCAAGGATTCCACATAAAAGTCCAACTAATGCTGGGATTAAAATACACCAATTCATAATATCTTGTTTTTAAATGTTGTTAGTTAATTGTTATTACTGTTCTTCTGTTTTGTGCTTTGCCTTCTTCTGTTGAATTATCAGCTATAGGCTCGTCTGGACCCTTAGAAGAAGTTTTGATTTTAGATTCTGGAATACCATTTCTTACTAAGTAGGCCTTCCCAAAATCAGCTCTTTCTTGACCGAGCCTAACATTCGTAGTTCTAGAACCGGTATTATCGGTATGACCAACTACATTACAAGTTGCTCCGTCTACTTTATCAAGATATCTTGATATATCTGCAATTTTTTGACGTTGTTCTGCTGTAAGGTTTATAGCTGCCTGTCCAGTATTAAAATGTAATACTAAAGGATTAGCTCTAATCTTATCCCCTAAAGCCTTGATTTCAGCTCCAGAAGCTTCTCCATCGCTAAGACCAAGTTTAAATGAAACAGGTCCGTGAAGGACATTTTCTGCATCTGCAACAATATCTTCATCTAGTTTTCCAAAGGTGTCTATGTACTTTGAAGGAATTCCTTTTAATGTCAAGTAATTTTTTACCGAATTAGCTCTCGCTAATCCTAGATTTGGAAATGCTGAATTATTTGTTTCATCGGAATTGTAGAGACCTGTTACTGCAATAGACTTGTCTGGATTGGCAGATAGATAATCTTTAAGCTTTCCTATCGCGCCATCAACCTCAGTAGATACTGGCATTAATGCTGAGAAGTTAGATAGATTAAAATTAAAGTTGTCGTTACTACTAATCCCTAAATCGCCATCATCACCACTTATACTAAATGGATTAAACGTTGCTTTTTTGGCATCAGTTGTTGGTGCGTCCACTACATTCTCTTTGGTAATACCATCAGCATTAAATGCTTCACTGCAATTACAATCGTCGCAGAGATAACAGTACAATAAAGTACCGAGAATAATAGTGAGTAACATACCAAGAAGGTAAGATGTTCTTTTACTCATTGTGGTTAGTGTTTTAAGTTATTGACTGTTAAATTATTAAATTATTAACCAATTTTAACATTTACCCAAACATTTGATAGTTTAGCAATAAAATTTATCGATTAAAAGAGAAATTTATCGATTAAAAACAAAAAAGCCACTCCCATAAGAAGTGGTTTTCATTTACAATAACATCAATCCTTACAAATCAAACTTAATTCCTTGTGCTAAAGGTAGCTCGTCAGAATAGTTTATTGTATTGGTTTGACGTCTCATGTATACTTTCCAAGCATCTGATCCAGATTCACGGCCTCCACCAGTTTCTTTCTCACCACCAAAAGCACCACCGATTTCCGCACCAGATGTTCCGATGTTTACATTGGCAATACCACAATCGGAACCTGCATATGATAAGAATTTCTCCGCTTCTTTCATTTCGTTAGTCATTATCGCAGACGATAAGCCTTGCGCAACGCCGTTTTGTTTTGCAATGGCATTTTCTACCTCTCCAGAATATTTCATTAAGTATAAAATAGGTGCAAAGGTTTCATGTTGTACGATTTCAAAATGATTTTCGGCTTCAATGATTGCTGGTTTTACATAACAACCAGATTCGTAGCCTTCACCTTCTAAAACACCGCCTTCAACCAATACATTTCCACCTTCTGTTTTCGCTTTTTCAATAGCTGCTAAATAGGTGTTTACTGCGTCTGTATCGATTAATGGCCCTATATGATTTTTTTCATCTAATGGATTACCAATTGTTAATTGCTCATAAGCGCCAACAATAGCATCACGTACTTTATCGTAAACCGATTCGTGAATGATTAGTCTTCGCGTTGATGTACAACGTTGTCCACAAGTTCCAACCGCTCCGAACACTGCGCCAGGAACAACTACTTTTAAATCCGCAGATGGTGTGATAATAATAGCGTTATTGCCTCCCAACTCGAGTAAGGATTTACCAAAACGTTCAGCGACTGTTTTACCTACAATTCTCCCCATTCTTGTAGAACCAGTTGCAGATACTAAAGGAATTCTAGCATCGGTTGTCATGAATTCACCAACTTTGTAATCGCCATTTATAATACAGGAAATACCTTCTGGTAAGTTATTTTCTTTTAATATATCTGCAATTATATTTTGACAAGCTACAGAACACAAAGGTGCTTTTTCAGAAGCTTTCCAAACACAAACATCACCACATATCCAAGCTAAAGCTGTATTCCAAGCCCAAACAGCAACAGGGAAATTAAATGCTGAGATAATACCAACAACACCTATAGGGTGCCATTGTTCTCTCATAACATGCCCTGGACGTTCAGATGGAATTGTTTGCCCGTTTAATTGTCTTGATAAACCCACGGCAAAATCACAGATGTCAATCATTTCTTGTACTTCGCCATAGCCCTCTTGTAGAGATTTACCCATTTCGTAAGATACGAGCTTGCCAAGAGGTTCTTTTAAATCTCTTAGTTTGTTTCCGAACTGACGTACCACTTCTCCACGCAATGGTGCTGGTACATCTCTCCAAGACAAAAAAGCTTTAGTGGCGGCATCCATTACCTTATCATAATCTGCTCTTGTAGTCGTTTTTACTTTTCCAATCAATTGGCCGTCTACTGGAGAGTATGATTCGATAATTTCGCCATTAGAAAAATTATTAGAACCCGTTGAAGTACCTTCATTTATGTCTTTAAGACCTAATTGTCTTAAGGTGTCTTGTATTCCGAAATCGGCAGCAATTGCTTCCATATATGATTGTTTTTTATGAATTATCGAATTTATGTGCAAAGATACTGATAAAAAGTCGCTTTTTAAACGATGCTGATTCCTAAAATACGCTAACTTTAATCCAACTATTCAATCTATTTCAATCATGAAAAAAATCATCTATTTATTTTCGTTTTTAATCGTTTTAGTAAGTTGTAGAGAAGTGGGAGAACATCATGCCTCAAAAGCAGCTACCGATGAAGCTTCAAATATAAATACCGAAAAAGCAGAATTCTCAATCGTTATTCATGGCGGTGCGGGCACTATTCTTAAAAAGAATATGACACCAGAACGCGAAGCAGCATATAAAGCTAAGTTAGAAGAAGCTATCCGTGTGGGTTATGAAATTCTGAAAAATGGCGGAACCAGTTTAGATGCGGTTACAAAAACTATTAATGTGATGGAAGATTCTCCTCTATTTAATGCAGGTAAAGGTGCCGTGTTTACAAACGCCGAAACCAATGAGTTAGATGCCTCCATCATGGATGGTAAAACCCTAAATGCTGGGGCTTCTGCAGGAACTACTAATGTAAAATATCCTATTGATTTGGCTCGGGCGATCATGGATAATTCGCCGCACGTTATGATGGCTGGTAAAGGAGCTGAAACTTTTGCTATAGAGCAAGGCATGGAAATCGTTGACCCTAGTTATTTTCATACCGACAGACGGTTGCAATCTGTTAAACGTGCAAAAGAAAGAGAGAAAATTGAATTGGACCATGACGACAAATCAGCCTTTTACGACCCAACTATAAAAGATTATAAGTTTGGAACAGTAGGCTGTGCCGCATTAGATAAAGATGGAAACTTGGCAGCTGGAACCTCAACAGGAGGCATGACAAACAAGCGCTGGGGACGTGTAGGAGACGCCCCAATTATAGGCTCAGGAACCTATGCTAATAATGCTACATGTGCTGTTTCTAGCACGGGTTGGGGAGAATTTTTTATCCGCGCTCAAGTAGCACATGATATTTCCGCTATGATGGAATATAAAGGTTTGAGTTTAAAAGAAGCTTCTAAAGCAGTTATCGGTAAGGTTGGAGATTTAGGCGGTGATGGTGGTATTGTGGCAGTAGATAAAAATGGTAATGTAGCCATGGAATTCAATACTGCTGGGATGTATCGTGCTACTATGAATGATAAGGGCGAGCTTACCATAGGAATTTATAAAGAGTAGTTTTTGTAACATCACTATCTTTAAACACATATAGTTAACCGACCTCAACTAACCATCTGCTTGATCTGTTTGTAACTGCAAACACATGATTAAATTTTTCAATCGTTTAGTATTTCTTTAAATACCATTTCCGTAACTTTAATACGAATTTAACATAAGCGAACATACGAAGCTTATTCATTTGAGCGTACATATATTAACAGGGTCATTCTTACATGGCTTTAACAGTTATATTTTCCGTTCATTTAATACCGTCAACTCAATGCAATTCAAGAAATTCCTCACCGTCGCTATCGTTCTTGCTTTAGCCATCTCTTGCAAAAAAAAGCCAACAGAAACCGATAACCTTTTTAAGTTCAAGAATTATATAAGCTATACAACATCTGGTCGGGTATCTGTTGCAGACCCTATAGAAATTAATTTGGCTGATGAGGTTGAAGGGTGGGAAACTGGTCAAGAAATTACAGATAGGATAGTTTCTATAAAACCGAATGTACAAGGAAAATTAGTTGTTAAGAATAAACACACCTTGAATTTTATTCCAGATGAGTCACTAAAACCAGATACAGAATACACAGTAGATGTAAAGCTTGGAAGCATTTACAATGATATACCATCAGAATTCAAGACCTATACTTTCCAGTTTAAAACTATTACGCCAAACTTTAATATTGTGACCAACAATTTACAGTCCTACAGTAAAGAATGGCAGTATTTGGGAGGTGTAATTAAGTCGGCTGATGTGATTTCTTTGGAAGACGCAAAACAACTTGTAGAAGCTTCTCAAAACGGAAAGGCATTGAATGTGGTATGGAATGAATCCTACCCAAACTCAAAAGTATTCGAGTTTAAAATCGATAGTATTAATCGTTTGATTGAAGATAGTAAAATCAATGTCAAGTGGAATGGGAAATCCATTAAAGCCGATAATTCTGGCGAAAATACTGTTACTATTCCAGGCATTAATAATTTTACGATTACCAAGGTGGATGTTATACAAGTGCCTGAACAATATCTTTCTATTAACTTTTCGGACCCAATAAAGAAGCAACAGAATTTTGATGGCTTAGTAACCATCCAAAATACAAAGAGCCCAAGATTTATTGTGGATGGTAATGTGTTGAAAGTATATCCAGATACCAAGATTGTTGGAAATGTGCAGGTAGATGTATTTCAAGGTATTAAGAATACCGAAAGCTATAAACTCAAAAAACCATTTTCAGAACTCATTGCATTTGAAGAGTCCAAACCACAAGTGCGACTCATCAGTAACGGAACCATTTTACCAAATTCTCAGGAGCTTAAATTTAATTTTGAAGCCGTTAATCTAAGTAAAGTAGACGTCCGCGTTATTAAGATTTTTGAAGACAATGTATTGCAATTTCTTCAAGACAATAACCTCAATAGTAATAATCAAAACAGCATCAAGCGCGTTGGTCGTCGCGTAGCTAAACAAACAATTACACTCTACGATAACCCTTCGGAAAACACTGGCAAATGGAAAGCTTACAGTATTGATTTGTCCAAATATTTAAAATCAGATCCAGGTGCTATCTATCGCGTTGAATTGAGTTTCGACAAATCCTATTCACTTTATAACTGCGAAGTGAATCAGAATATTAGTAATGTCGAAAACAATGCCAATTATTATGAAGATGACTATTATGAGGACGATTATTACTATAATGATTATGCCGAAACAACAACTGAAGAAGAAGACTTAAAAGAAGAAGAATATTGGGATAACTTAACTTACAGGTACAGAAACTACAGTTATAATTGGCGTCAGCGAGACAATCCGTGTCATGATGCTTATTACCATGAAAATCGCGTTGTCTCTCAGAATTTATTG
>CALDUJ010000202.1 GCA_937923735.1 uncultured Flavobacteriaceae bacterium
TTGACCTTTATCATCGCAGGCGCCACGTGCAAAAATCGCTCCATCTGGATGTTTGTCTGTAGCTGTAATTATAGGTTCAAATGGTGGTGAATGCCATAAATCTAATGGATCTGGCGGTTGTACATCGTAATGACCATAAACCAAAACCGTCGGAAGGTTGGAGTCAATTATTTTTTCGCCATAAACGATAGGGTAGCCTTCGGTTTCACATATTTCAACAGTGTCGCAACCAGCTTTTTCAAGACTTATCTTTATTATCTCTGCAGTTCTAAGTACATCATTTTTATAAGCTGAATCTGCACTAATAGATGGTATTTTAAGAAGTTCGATAAGCTCATTCAGAAAACGGTCTTTGTGCTTATCGATATAAGATTTAATGTTTTTCATTTAAACTAGGGTTTCTTCAAAATTACAGAAATGTAAAATTGTATCATACATGATTAAAGTTTTTGTTTGGCATATATCAAAAGCTTTTCCGTTTTAAACCTGTAAATTAGTCTGAGTGAAAATTAATTGTAATTTTATTAAATACTAACCAATCAACTTATGAAATCAGTCAATCATTACTTATCTAATTATAGGGTTTTTTTGCTGTTATGTTTTTTGATTCTGACAGGTTGTAAATCTCTGAAAACTGTCGATTTCAAGACGCCCGTTGATACTTCCAATAAGCCAATAGATAATCAAGTTAAACAGACTTATACTTTGAGCGAAATAGGAGTTTATGCTAGTAATTTATTCGATGGTGCAAGACTCAATGGTTTTGAAAAGAAAAATGATAGCACCGTAACCGTAATTATTAAGCCAGAAAATGGCCCCATAAATAATAGTGCTTATTATGCTTTTGAAGCTTGGTCAGACTCGCCAAAACCATTTTATTTTACATTTAAATACCCAAAAGGATATAAGCATAGATATGCACCTAAGCTGAAAGTTAATAATAAGTGGAGCCTTATAGACTCTACGAATGTGTTTAAAGAAGATAGTATTGTGACCGTTAAAGTGGATTTGATTACATCTCGAACTACTATTGCCGCTCAAGAAATACAATCCTCTACAGATGTAAAAAACTGGTATACTAATTTAATAAGAGGAAAGGAAGATTATGTTAGTTTACAAAGTGCTGGTAAATCGACGCTAGGTAGAAACCTCCCAGTATTAAGTATCGGAATGGGAAGTAAGAAGAATAAAGATATTATTGTGCTGCTAACACGTCAGCACCCTCCTGAAGTAACAGGTTATTATGCTTTTCAACATTTTTTGAAAACAATTTTAGATGATTCAGATTTATCAAATGAATTCTTAAGTAAATACCATATTCTAGCTTTTCCGATTATGAACCCCGATGGCGTAGATTTGGGTCATTGGAGGCACAATGCTGGCGGTGTAGATACAAACAGGGATTGGTCTGTTTATAATCAGCCAGAGGTTAAACAAGCTGTAACATATATTACCAAAACAATGAAAAAAAATAAGGCGAAGCTGGCTTTAGGTTTGGATTTTCATTCAACTTGGTACGATATTTTTTATACCAACAAGATAAGAGAAGGTACATCCCTGCCTAATTTTATTGATGATTGGTTTGCTGCTCTTGAGAATCATATTCCTAATTATAAAGTGAATGAAGCATCAGGAAATAGTACTAAACCTGTGTCTAAGGGATGGTTCTTATACGGACATAATGCGGTTGGTATTACCTACGAAATTGGCGATGCGACGCCAAGGAAAGATATAGAAATTATGGGAAGGACTTCCGCTAGAGAGATGATGAGAATCCTATTAAATAAATAATCTATTTTTAAATCTATGCAAAAGTATTTTATGTTAAGACTAAGTATTCTTATAGTGTTAGGCATTTGTTTTTCTTCCTGCTCAAAAAAGAAAATCCAAGCAGATATTTTAATTCAAAATGGAACAGTTTATAACGGAGTTGATAAAGAACCAACAAACAACTCTGTAGCAATAAGAGGTGATAAAATTGTATTTATCGGGGATGAAAATTCAGTATCAATTAATGCTAAAAAAACGATTGATGCTAAAGGATTAATTGTCTCTCCTGGGTTTATAGATCCTCATACGCATGCCGATAGAGATTTAGTAGAGCCTGAAAAATCCCATAATAAGCCGTTTTTATTTCAAGGCATTACTACAGTAATTGTTGGGAATGATGGAGGAAGTTTTTATCCTACTTCTAAATTCAAAACATTATATGAGACGCAAGGAATAGGGACTAATGTTGTCCCTTTAGTAGGTCATGGAACTATAAGGCAAGAGGTGATTGGCAAAAGTGATAAAACAGCCACACCAGACGATATTTCAAAAATGAAGACTTTGATAAGCCAGGAGATGGAAGCTGGTGCTTTTGGTATGTCTACAGGATTGTATTATGCTCCTGGAAGTTATTCCAATACAGAAGAAGTAATTGCGTTAGCAAAAACGGTTGCGGATAACGGCGGAATTTATGACACTCATTTAAGAGATGAAAGCTCATATACCGTTGGATTGATTTCAGCTATAGAAGAGGCTATCGAAATAGGTAGACAAGCTAAACTCCCAATTCATATTTCGCATATAAAATGCTTAGGAGCTGATGTTTGGAATAAAAGTGACGACATAATTAAATTGATAGAGAATAGTAGAGCAGAAGGCATCGATGTTACGGCTAATCAGTATCCATATGATGCCTCTGGGACAAGCCTTAACGGAGCTGTAGTGCCACGTTGGGCTGAAAGTGGTGGAAAGGATTCATTGTATATAAGATATAGTCAGCCTATTTTGAAACAACAAATTTTAGAAGACACCAGAACTAACATAAAACGAAGGGGAGGCCCAGATAAATTATTAATTGTTAAGATGGATAGTCAAGAATACGTTGGTAAGAATTTATTGGAGATATCTAAAATTTTGAAAACAACTCCAGAAGAGACAGTTTATGCTCTTTTAGAAAAAAGTATTGTTAAAGTTGTTTCTTTTAATATGATTACCGAAGACATTACTAATTTCATGAAGCAAGACTGGTTAGTTACTGGCTCGGATGGCAATCATGGGCATCCCCGTAAGTATGGTTCTTTTCCAAGAAAATATAGAAAGTATGTTAAAGAAGATGAGGTAATAGATTTAGGAACTTTTATTAATAATAGCACTTCCAAAACTGCCGATATTTTTAAGATTCCAAATAGAGGAAAACTAAAAGAAGGATTTTATGCAGATGTAATCGTTTTCAGCCCAGAGACTTTTAAAGATGTTGCTGATTATAACAATGCTTTCGAACTATCAGAAGGACTTGAGTATAGCATAATCAACGGTAAACTATCAGTTAACGAAGGAGAATTTACTCAAGAATTAAACGGTAAAGTTTTGAAAAAATAAACGTATTGAGCCTGTTTGATTTTTCAAACTATTAATTATATTTGCAATCCTTTTGCGGGCGTGGTGGAATTGGTAGACACGCTAGACTTAGGATCTAGTGCCGCGAGGTGTGGGAGTTCGAGTCTCCCCGCCCGCACAATATAGGATTAGGCTTCTTGGAAACAAGAAGCTTTTTATTTTTAGTGAAGTAGGTGTTTACTACATCGTTGTCGTAGTTTTTAGGTTTGCAGATTAAAAATCACTCACGAATTTGTTCTATATTTAGTCTTTCGATTTTATTAAGCTAATTATGCGTAACATTTACTTTTTATCTCTGCTAATGCTTTCCAGTTTTAATTCTTGTAAAGAAGAACCTAAAGAACAAGAAGACTTAAATGTAACTTTAGGAATCAATAAAGAAGTTCAATATAAAGAACCTTACAGACCTCAATTTCATTTTTCACCTCCAGAAAAATGGATGAATGACCCCAATGGGTTGGTATATAATAATGGTGTTTATCACTTATTCTATCAATACTATCCTGAGGATATTGTTTGGGGCCCTATGCATTGGGGACATGCTGTTAGTAAAGACCTTATTAATTGGGAAAATAAACCTATTGCCTTATTCCCGGACGAGCATGGTTATATCTTTTCCGGCAGTGCCGTTGTAGATATTAATAATACATCTGGTTTTGGCACTAAGGATAATCCGCCGTTAGTGGCCATTTTTACATATCACGACCCAGAAGGAGAAAAAGCTGGGCGTAAAGATTTTCAAACACAAGGAATAGCATACAGTTTGGATAATGGAGATACTTGGACAATGTATAATCGTAATCCAGTAATCCCAAATAGAAACATTAAAGATTTTCGTGACCCAAAGGTGTTTTGGCATGAAGAGTCCAGGCAATGGATTATGTCTTTGGTGGCCGGAGATCATGCTAAATTCTACAAATCAAGAAATTTAAAGTATTGGCAATTAACAGGAGAATTCGGTAAAGATAATGGGGCACATGGAGGCGTTTGGGAATGTCCAGACCTTTTCAAGTTGAAAGTAGAAGGAACTGAAGAAGAAAAATGGGTATTGCTTATAAGTATTAACCCGGGTGCACCAAATGGAGGTTCTGGTACTCAATATTTTGTTGGAGATTTTAATGGTAGAACGTTTACTGCGGAGCATGAGGATGAAAAATGGCTGGATTTTGGAACAGATAATTACGCAGGTGTTACCTATAACAATCTACCGACAGACGATAGAGTTTTTATTGGTTGGATGAGTAATTGGAATTACGCTAGAGATACGCCGACAGAAAGATGGCGTAGCGCAATGACCTTACCAAGAAAATTGTCACTTCACAAAAATGTTGACAGTAGTTACATAATTAAGAATTATCCTATTAAGCAGTTTGATGCGCAGCTTGAAGATTACAAACGTATCCATAAGGTCGAAAATGAGGGCTCATTGTCTGTAGAACACAAGGAACTTAGTACAAGTGTTATCGATTTTAAAGTTAATTTAAAAGACGATTACACCGCCAAATTAAAGAATAAACAAGGTGATGAGTTTGTCTTTAATATTAATCCCGAGACTAACAAAATGACGGTTGACAGACGCAATTCTGGACTAGTTGATTTTGAAAAAACATTTGCGGGAGTTCATGAGCAAACTTTCAAACCCATGGATACTGTTGCCAATGTGCGTATGATATTTGACAGGTCATCCGTTGAGGTTTTTGTGGATGAAGGGCGTCACGTCTTTACAGACCAAGTGTTCCCTAAAGAACCCTTCACACAATTTGAAATAACCTCTAAATCGGCTCCGTACTACAAGAACGTTAATGTGTTTTTAGTAAAACCAATTTGGGAAGAAGATGAGTAAAAATAAAGTTGGTGTTTGGGCAATTACGGTTGCATTAGCTGGATTTTTATTTGGCTTTGATACCGTTGTTATAAGTGGTGCTAACCAACCAATAAAGGAATTATGGAATACGTCGCCTTTATTTCATGGAACATTTATCATGTCCATGGCGCTTTGGGGAACTGTATTAGGAGCTCTTTTTGGAGGGATACCTTGTGATAAATTTGGTAGAAAAAAGACCTTGTTCTGGATAGGGATACTTTACTTATTATCTGCTCTAGGTTCTGCATTCGCAACAGATCCGTATATATTTTCATTATTTAGGTTTATTGGTGGTGTGGGCGTTGGAGCATCATCCGTTGCTGCACCAATTTATATTTCTGAAATTTCTTCCAAAGAGAATAGAGGTAAACTTGTAGCGCTATACCAGTTCAATATTGTATTGGGAATATTTATTGCATTTATTTCAAACTACTTACTCAAAGGTGTTGGTGGCGATTCAGATTGGCGATGGATGTTAGGTGTTGAGGCAATTCCTGCATTTTTATATGCAATTATGGTATTACAAGTTCCTAATAGTCCAAGGTGGTTAGCATTGAAGAAACAGGATGATGATACCGCATTAAATGTGCTTCAAAGAATATTTAGTAAAGATAAAGCTATTGAGAAACTGAAAGAAATTAAGGAAGATTTGGCTGATGCATTAAAAGGGGAAAAATTATTTCAGAAGAAATATAATCGGGTGCTATTACTAGGGTTTCTGATTGCATTTTTTAATCAGCTATCAGGAATTAATTTTGTGCTTTACTATGCGCCGGAAATATTAGAACGCTCAGGATTGGCGGCAAAAGAATCTTTGTTTAGCTCAATCTCTATCGGACTGGTTAATTTAATTTTCACGTTTGTTGGTGTCTGGCTAATCGATAGACTAGGTCGCAGACAGTTAATGATTATAGGGTCTATTGGATATATAATTACTTTAACCATGGTGGGAATGTGCTTTCTATATGATTTAAGCCCAACATTACTAATTACGTTTATCTGTTTATTTGTTGCATCTCATGCTATAGGACAAGGTGCAGTTATTTGGGTATTTATATCTGAGATATTTCCTAATAATGTTCGCGCTTCAGGTCAGTCTTGGGGTACAGGCACGCATTGGGTATTCGCTGCAATTATTACTTTAATAACTCCTTTGTTTCTTGATAAGGATAAAGGTGTTTTTGGAGAAAATCCTTGGCCAATATTCATATTTTTTGCGGTTATGATGGTGCTTCAATTGTTGTGGACCATTTTCAAAATGCCAGAAACCAAAGGCGTTTCTTTAGAAGATTTAGAAAAGCAATTAGTATCTGAAGATGAATAAACCTCAAGTAACCTGCTTTGGGGAAATCCTTTGGGATATATTTCCAACACATAAAGTAATTGGAGGTGCACCGCTAAATGTTGCATTGCGATTACAATCTTTAGGGGTCGATGTTACAATGATTAGCAGTCTAGGTGAGGATGGGAATGGAAAAAAGGCCTTGAACTATATTGCTGAAAACGGATTGAACATAGATTATGTACAATTAGATGAGCATTTAGAAACTGGTCATGTAATTGTAACATTGGATGATAAAGGGTCTGCTTCCTACGAAATATTCAAGCCGGTAGCTTGGGATAATATACAGCTTACCAAATCTAATCTTGAACTCGTTTCTAATTCGGCTGTATTTGTCTTTGGAAGCTTAGTTTGCCGAGAAAATAATTCAAAAGAAACATTATTAAAACTTATTGAAAAGGCAAATTATAAAGTCTTTGATGTGAATCTACGAAAACCAGATTACACCGTAGATTTGATTCTTCAATTAATGAAGAAAGCAGATTTTATTAAGATGAATGATGAAGAAATTGATGAAGTTTGTGAGACCCTCGGAAAAACATTTTCATCCATTGAAGAGCAAATTGAATTCATTTCAAAAGAAACCAATACTAATACTATTTGCGTAACAAAAGGTGGTGATGGTGCTGTTCTTTTTCAAGACGATAAATTCTATAACAATGACGGTTATAAGGTTGTTGTTGAAGATACTGTTGGAGCCGGAGATTCTTTCTTGGCGAGTCTGATTACAAAGCTTTTAGTCGAAAAAATGGAGCCGCAAATGTCTATAGATTTTGCATGTGCTGTCGGTTCTTTAGTCGCTTCAAAAAAAGGAGCGAATTCCAAAATCAATTCTGAAGAAATTGAGGGGCTTTTAAAGTCGTAGACTTTACTTACTTTTCGCAATCGTTTTCGTGTTTAAAGAGTGTTTTTCTGATAGTTAGCATGCTAAAAAAAGAATATCTTTATAAGCTAACTCAGAACCTTGAAAAGAAAGATTACATTAAAGCAAATAGCGAGAGAATTAAATGTCTCTATTTCTACGGTATCAAAGGCTTTGCGCGATAATCATGAGATTAGCAAAGAGACTGCAGATAAAATAAAAGCGTTTGCAAAACAGAATAACTATAGGCCGAATAACATTGCCCTAAGTCTTAAGAATAGGAAGTCAATGACTATTGGCGTTATCATTCCTGATATCACACACCATTTTTTTTCAAAAGTAATTAAGGGAATTGAGAAAATCGCTAATAAACAAGGTTTCAATGTTATTATTGGCTTGTCTAACGATTCGTTTGATAAAGAGGTGCTAAATATGGAAATGCTTGCCAATGGGAGTATTGATGGTTTTATTATTTCAATATCTAATGATACTCAATTGAAACAGGATTATCATCATTTGGCAGAAACCATGAATCAAGGAATGCCAATTGTTATGTTCGACCGATTTTCCAATGAGACGATTTGCGATAAGGTAATAGTTGATGATTTTGATGGTGGTAGGAAAGCAACAAAGAAACTTCTTGAAATAGGCTGTAAACACATTGCTATAATTAGCACGGAGGATTTTGTAAGTGTTAGTAGGCATCGTTTACAAGGTTATTTGGAGGCTTTGGATAATCATAAAATAACACCTAAGAGCAGTTTAATAACTAAAATATCTGAAGGTGCGGATATTGAGAAAGAAGTGAATCAATTATTTGACAGTAATAAAAAAATTGATGGTGTTTTTGCTGTCAATGAGATATTTGCGATAACGGCCATGAAGGTTGCCAGACAAAGAGGCTTAAGAGTGCCAGAAGATATTTCTGTTATTGGGTTTTCTGATGGACTTCTGTCAAAACACTGTTCTCCAAGCTTGACAACGATTAGTCAACATGCCGTAAAAATGGGTGAAAAATCAGCAGAACTTCTTATGAAGCGATTAGAAAATGAATCTGAAGAAGAGGAATTACCAAGAACTATAGTTATAGAAACAAGTTTAATAGAAAGAGAATCTACAAGATAATTCATGAAACATAAAGCATTTATATTTGACTTAGATGGTGTTATTGTTGATACCGCCAAGTTTCATTACCTGGCATGGAAGTCATTGGCTAATAGTATCGGAATCGATTTTACAGAGGCACAGAACGAACAACTTAAAGGTGTTAGTCGTGTTAAATCTCTAGAAAAAATACTGACTTGGGGAAACAAAACCTTAACCGACGATGAGTTTATGGAGCTTATGTCTCGTAAAAATGAGGATTATCTTGAATATGTAAACCGGATGACCAAAGATGATATACTTCCAGATGTTGATAGAGTGTTGGACTTCCTTATTGAAAACAATTGTAAAATTGCACTAGGTTCAGCAAGTAAAAATGCAAGAATGATACTACGTAAAGTAGAGCTCATTAATAAATTTGAAACCATAGTTGATGGTACAAATGTCACCAAGGCAAAGCCTGACCCAGAAGTGTTTTTAAAGGCTGCGGAACAGCTTAATGTAAACCCAGAAGATTGTGTAGTCTTTGAGGATTCTGTATCTGGAGTACAAGCCGCTAACATAGGAAATATGATAAGTGTTGGTATAGGAGAGAAAGCGTTTTTGCATGAAGCAAAATATATATTTAAGGATTTTACAGAAATCAGTTTTGACTTTTTAAAAGATTTATAATAGAATGAATCAAGATTATATCATAGCAAATGCCTGGTCTATTATAGAAGAAGGCTTTAACGAAGACAGAGTTAAATCGTCAGAAAGCTTATTTAGTATTGGTAATGGCGCCATGGGGCAACGAGCTAATTTTGAAGAACAGTATTCTGGAGCAACCTTCCAAGGCAGTTATATAGCAGGTGTTTATTACCCTGATAAAACAAGAGTTGGTTGGTGGAAGAACGGGTATCCGGAATACTTTGCAAAAGTTCTTAATGCACCCAATTGGATAGGTATTAACGTCCAGATTAATGGAGAAGAATTAGACTTGCATAAATGTAAAAAAGTTGAAGATTTCAAGCGAGAACTCAACATGAAAGAGGGTTGGTTGTCACGTTCGTTTAAGGCAACACTTCAGAATGATATCGAAATTGAAGTAAATACAAAACGATTTTTGAGCTTAGAATTGGATGAAGTAGGCGCTATAGAATATTCAATTAAACCAACCAATGGCAGCGCTAAAATAAACTTCCAACCATACCTAGATGCCGGAATTACTAATGAGGATAGTAATTGGGATGATAAGTTCTGGAAAGTCATGAATATAGAGCATAATCAAAACCAAGCATTCATTGAGACGAAAACCATGAAAACCAATTTTCATGTATGTACATTCATGCAGTCTCAATTATTTGTTAGTGGTCAGTCAGTGTCTGTTGAGCCTGACATTATTAATAAAGATAATTTTGTGTCTTTTACATATGAGAAAGATATCAATAATGGAGAAATGTTTACAATACATAAGTTTGCTGGTTATACTGTCGACAGAAATCATGATAGAAACGAACTAATTTCTTCTGCAAAAAGAACTTTAAATACAGCTATGACTTATGCGTTTAAAGGCTTATTGGATAGTCAAAAACATGCTTGGAGTACTATTTGGAGCATGTCTGACATTACTATTGAAGGAGATTTAAAAGCGCAACAAGGTATTCGATTCAATATTTTTCAATTGAATCAGACATATTTGGGTAAAGATTCACGTCTAAATATTGGTCCGAAAGGGTTTACAGGAGAGAAGTATGGAGGAAGTACATATTGGGACACCGAAGCCTATTGCATTCCGTTCTATATGGCAACCAAAGACCAAATTGTTGCAAGGAATCTATTGGAATACCGATATAATCATTTAGACAAAGCTATTGAAAATGCTCAAAAATTAGGTTTTTCAAATGGTGCAGCATTGTACCCAATGGTAACTATGAATGGCGAAGAATGTCATAACGAATGGGAGATTACTTTTGAAGAAATTCACCGTAATGGCGCCATAGCATTTGCTATATTTAATTACCACAGATACACTGGGGATTTTAGTTATATTCCTGAAAAAGGGCTTGAAGTACTCATAGGTATAGCTAGATTTTGGCATCAACGTAGTACATTTTCCGAGGACAAGAATTCTTATGTGATTCTGGGAGTTACTGGACCTAATGAGTATGAAAACAACATCAACAATAATTGGTATACAAACTACATAGCTAAATGGTGCATAGACTATGCATTGGAAACTTTAGAAAAAGTAAAAGAGGAGTATAATACCGATTACAGTAGAATTATTGCAAAGACAAAACTAACCGAATCAGAATTGCATTCTTGGAAGAAAGTAGCCGATAACATGTATTTTCCTTATTCCAAAAAGCGTAATGTTTATCTTCAACAAGACGGATTCCTAGACAAAGAATTAATCACTGTTGCTAATTTAGATAAGACTCAAAGACCAATTAATCAGAAATGGAGTTGGGACAGAATTTTGCGTTCGCCTTATATTAAGCAAGCTGATACACTTCAAGGATTTTACTTTTTTGAAGACCAATTTTCAACTGAAGAATTAGAAAGGCATTTTGACTTTTACGAACCATTTACGGTTCATGAAAGTTCCTTGTCACCATGTGTGCATAGCATTCAAGCAGCAAAGCTCAATAGGATGGAGCAAGCTTATACTTTTTATTTAAGGACATCAAGATTGGATTTGGATGATTACAATCATGAGGTTGAAGAGGGTCTTCATATTACCAGTATGGCAGGTACCTGGATGAGTATAGTTGAGGGATTTGGAGGTATGAGAGTTAAGGATGATATGTTGAGTTTCGAACCCAAGATTCCTGAACAATGGACATCGTATTCGTTTAAAGTGAATTTCAGAAATCAAATACTGAAAGTGAAAGTGTCTTCTACTAAAAAAGATTTTGAGTTGCATGGCAATAATCAACTAACCATTATGGTTGATGGTGAAGAACTGATTTTAAAGCCTAATAATAACTAAAAAACTAACAATATGAAAAGAGTGTTTTTAATGCTATTTGTATTAGCAAGTATAATTTCCTGTAAAGAAAAAGAAGTGCGCGTAGAGAAAGCCGAAGTACCTTTTACATGGGATAACGCTAATGTTTACTTTATGTTGACAGATCGTTTTAATAATGGTGATACCTCAAATGATGTCAATTTCGGACGTGATAAGGAAACGGCTGTATTAAGAGGTTTCATGGGAGGTGATTTAAAAGGCGTTACACAAAAAATAAACGAAGGTTACTTTACGGATTTAGGAATCAATGCGATTTGGATGACACCCATTGTGGAACAAATTCATGAAGGTACTGATGAAAACACTGGGTTTACCTATGGTTTTCATGGGTATTGGACTAAAGATTGGACAGCATTAGATCCTAATTTTGGAACAGAAAAAGACTTGAAAACACTTGTAGAAACTGCACATAAAAACGGAATCCGCATATTGCTTGATGCCGTTATAAACCATATAGGTCCAGTAACAGAAACTGATACCGTTTGGCCAGAAGAATGGGTGAGGACAGAACCTAAATGCGAATTTCAATCTTACGAAACTACAGTTACTTGTACGCTGGTTAAAAATTTACCGGACATAAAGACTGAAAGCGACCAAGAAGTTACATTGCCTCCGCAATTAGTTTCGAAATGGAAAGAAGAAGGTCGATACGAGAAGGAAGTTGACGAGCTAGATGCATTTTTTGAACGGACAAAATATCCAAAAGCACCTCGATTTTATATCATGAAATGGCTCACTGACTACATTACCGATTATGGAATTGATGGATATCGAGTAGATACTGTAAAACACACCGAAGAGTATGTTTGGCAAGAATTCAGAACACAATGCGATTATGCTTTCGAGCGATGGAAACAAGATAATCAGGAAGTAGTTCTAGATGATAATGGGTTTTATTTGGTTGGTGAAGTATATAATTACAATATATCCCACGGACGTGCTTACGATTTTGGAGACAAAAAAGCTGATTATTTTGATAAAGCATTTGATGCGCTTATAAATTTTGAGTTGAAGTACAATGCTGCAGAGCAAGATTATGAAACTATGTTTAATCGTTATTCAACAATTCTCAATTCAGATAAAGGCATAGGAACGCTAAATTATTTTACATCGCATGATGATGGACAACCATTTGATAAGGATAGGACTAAACCTTTTGAAAGTGCAACAAAGTTGTTATTATCTCCAGGAGCATCTCAAGTATATTATGGTGATGAATCTGCAAGAGATCTTACCATAGAGGGAGCAAATGGAGATGCTACATTACGCTCATTCATGAATTGGGAAGACATAAAGAACAATGTAGAGACGAAAAATATTCTTGAGCACTGGCAAAAGCTAGGGCAATTTAGAGCGAATCATCCATCAGTAGGAGCTGGAGTTCATCAAATGATAACTAAGGCACCGTATACTTTTTCAAGAAACTATAAAGATGGAGACTATACAGATAAAGTTGTTGTAGGCTTAGATTTAGCTAAAGGAAGTAAAGAAATAAGTGTTGGAGACGTATTCTCAAATGATACTAATATTAGAGATGCTTATTCTGGTATCAAGGGAGAAGTGAAAGACGGAAAAGTGTTAATAGATACCCCTTATGATATTGTTTTATTAGAAAAAATTTAAGACGCCTTTAATGAAAAAAATAGCCGTAATCATAATTATTGTGCTTGGTTTTATTGGATGTAAAACAGAATTGAATCAATCTATGGAGTTAGAGAAACCTGAACAGAAACAAGTTATTTATCAAGTATTTACGCGCTTATTTGGAAATACAAATACAACCAATAAACAATGGGGAACAATTAGTGAAAATGGTGTAGGGAAATTTAATGATTTTACAGAAAAGGCGCTGCAAGAAATCAAGGATTTGGGAGTGACGTATATCTGGTATACTGGAGTTCCGCATCATGGAGTTATTACGGATTATACAGATTATGGTATATCTAACGATGATCCAGATGTAATAAAAGGCCGAGCAGGTTCACCGTATGCGGTAAAGGATTATTACAATGTAAATCCTGATTTAGCTGTAAATCCAGAGAATAGATTGGAAGAATTTAGGGCACTTATTGAGCGAACACATGCAGTTGGTCTAAAAGTAATTATTGATATAGTGCCAAATCATGTTGCAAGAAACTATCAAAGTATTACTAAACCTAGTGGCGTTGAGGATTTTGGGGCAAACGACAATAAAACACTCGTCTACGACGTAAATAATAATTTTTATTACAATCCAGGAGAAGCATTTCAAGTTCCTGATCCGCTTAATGGTTATAAGCCTTTAGGAGGAGAAAGTCACCCATTGGCTGATGGAAAATTTAATGAATTTCCAGCAAAATGGACAGGTAACGGGTCGCGATTATCTAAGCCCAATATGAATGATTGGTATGAGACCGTTAAAATTAATTATGGAGTAAACCTTAATGGTGAAAAAGATTTTGCTGAACTTCCAGCTGGTTTTGACAAGGAAGATTACCAAAAACATTTTGATTTCTGGAGTGATAAAACAGTTCCGAATTCATGGTTAAAATTCAGAGACATAGTTTTGTATTGGACGGAGTTTGGTGTCGATGGGTTTAGGTATGATATGGCAGAAATGGTTCCTGTTGAGTTTTGGAGTTATTTAAATTCTTCTCTAAAAATGAAGAATCCAGAAGCATTTATTTTGGCCGAAGTATATAATCCATCTTTATATAGAGATTATATAAAGAATGGAAAAATGGATTACCTCTATGACAAAGTTCAATTGTATGATACCATTAAACATGTTATGCAAGGTCATGGTAGTGCAGATAATATTCCACCGATTCAAGATGATTTGAGTGATATAGAACATCATATGGTTCATTTTCTGGAAAATCACGACGAACAACGAATTGCAAGCCCTGAGTTTGCGGGTAATGCAGAAAAGGGGAAGCCAGCTATGGTTGTTTCAGCCGCAATAAGCACATCTCCTACTTTGGTTTATTTTGGACAGGAACTTGGAGAGCCAGGAGCAGAAGATGCCGGATTTGGAAAGCCCTCTCGTACTTCAATTTTCGATTATGTTGGGGTGCCTCACCTGCAGCGTTGGGTTAATGATAAGAAGTTTGATGGAGGACAATCTACTTCCGAGGAAAAAGCTTTACGAGATTTTTATAAACGCCTCTTAAACTTTACGATTAGTAGTTCTGCTCTTGCAGCAAATTATCAAGATATTCATGCCTTCAACAGACAGCAAACAGGATGGTATAATGATAAAGTTCTTTCTTTTGTGAGATGGAGTGCGACCGAAAAACTAATAATTGTAGCTAATTTTGATGCAGAAAACACCTATGGGTTTGATTTAAATCTTCCTCAAAACCTTGTCCATGAATGGAAGTTAAACGAAGGTGAATATCAGGTGGAAGATCAATTGTTTAAATCGTATACATCGACATTAAAGGTTTATGATAATAAAGCTTCAGTGAGAGTTGACCTTAAGCCATTAGAGTCATTTATTCTTAAAATAAATCAATAGTATAAACGGAGAATAGTAAAAATCTTTTATCTGCTTTACAGACAATAATTAATTACTATTTTTTTGTTAATTCTTTCTAAAACAAACGACTAAGCATGCTAACGCATTTAGATAATGCTTATCTTTATAAGTCAAGAGAGTTGGAATGGATATAAACGACAATATAGAATCACCTTTTAAGCTTCAGGTTAGTTTTAATAAACTGTTAAAACAATATGAGGAGTTAGAGAATACCAGTGATGCTTTTCTGGCTAAAAGAGCTAAATATGTTCTTGAGTTAGCAGAAAAATATCCGGAGCTCAGGGAAGGCATTAGCGATACAGACGTACTTGAAAAAAGGAAAAAGGAAATCAAGATTATTCTTCAGGATTCTTTTAGCCCATTGCTAACTAAAAATGAGATAAAAACGGCATCTGTACCATTTCACAATCTTATTTTTAATTCATCAGAACGTTTTAAAAGTATTTTAAATATAGCGGGTAATGACTTCGAATTACAAATGAAGAACATGCCTAAAGATGATATTTACATTATTGCATGTACGATTATTTTGAATTTCTGTTATGGGTATAACTTAAATTTTAAAAGACCATTTTATTACGAAATTCCTGACGCTAATGGTATAATGCGTTATTATAAGATTTTATATAATGCAGATTTTACAGAGATAGTAGCTACAGATAAAGCTCCGAAAATAACGCAACAAGATTATGATGAGCTTCTGGATAACTTCGAGAATATAGATATGTGGAAAGAAAAATTCCCTGAAGACAGTTATATCTTCAAGGGATTTGTAATATCAAATATTTTTGATGTCACTGATGACCAAGCGATTTCTAGTATAAAATCTTCTTTAATAGGAGAAGATAAACGTAAAGATGAAGGGTTCATGAAGGATTTTTATGAAATCTTCCGCTCTTTATTTGGATTCAAAAATTTGGAAGTTGGTTTTTCGATTTATAACGAAGAAGAGGACAGTTTTGAGCGTGTTTATGGTGTTGGAATGAATAGTTTTTTACTCAATGATTTAGAAAGTAAATACTGCTCTGATGCATTGTGTACATGGTCTTACAATAAATTGTTAAGAGAGAATAGTTATTTCTCAGTATCTGATGTTGACCGATTATACAAACTTTCAGAAGGAAATGCACCACATATAAAAGTGCTACACGAGCAAGGCTACAAAAGCGCCATTTTTGCACCAATAGCTAATGACGACGGTCTAATGGGAATTTTAGAGATTGTGTCAACAGACCCTAAGGTCTTAAACAGTATAAATGCCAATAAATTGGTAGATGTAATGCCATTTATTATTTCGGCAGTTGAGAGATCTAAAAATGAAGAGGGAAATTTGATTGAGGCAATTATTCAAAAGGAATGCACATCAATTCATCCTAGTGTACATTGGTTATTCGAAAAAGAGGCCAAAAATTTTATTAAAGACCAAATGAATGGTAAGGAGCCTAGCTTTAATAAAATATCATTTGAAAATATTTATCCATTGTATGGACAAATAGATATAAAAGGGTCTTCCGAAGCAAGGAATTGGGCTACAAAACAAGATTTGACTTTACAGCTAAACGGAGTTAAGAAAGTTTTAGAGTTAGCTTCTGAAACGGAAAAGCTTCCCATATATGAGCAATTTATTTATCAGATAAATGAGTATTTAAATGGCTTAGATGAACATTTCCAAGTAGATAGTGAGCAGCAAATATCGTCATTCTTTAAAGATGATATTGAACCTATGCTAGAACACATGTATTCTAGAGATGATTTAAAAGAACATATAGACGAATATTTTAATGGTATTGATGATAAAGTGAATGTGCTATACAATCACAGAAAACAATATGATGATACCATTGCCCTTATTAACAAAGAAATGTCTTCGCTACTGGATAAGAAACAGGTTGATGCCCAACTAATGTATCCTCATTATTTTGAGCGTTTTAAAACAGATGGGGTCGAACATAACATGTACATTGGAGAGTCCATTACCAAGGAGGAAAGCTTTAATCCAATTTACCTGTACAATCTTCGTCTATGGCAGTTGCAAGTTATGTGCGAGATGGAAAATTCTTATTATTTGATGCAATCTGAATTCCCTGTTAAATTGGATGTAGCATCTATGGTTTTAGTTTTTAATCAACCATTATCCATAAGTTTTAGAATGGATGAAAAGCAATTTGATGTTGATGGTACTTACAATGCACGTTATGAAATTGTCAAGAAACGTGTCGATAAAGCTTTTATAAAAGGCACAAAAGAACGTGTGACTCAAAAGGGTAAAATAAGCATTGTATATTCTCAAAAAGAAGATGAACGAGAATATCTGAGATATATTAAGTTCTTGCAGTCCAAAAAATACTTAGATGATGACGTAGAAATTGTTGAACTACAAGATTTGCAAGCAGTAACTGGATTGAAAGCTATTAGGGTTAGCGTACTTTATCATAAAGATAAGGATGACAAAGCCTTTTACACTTATGATGATTTGATGAAGGAAATTAAAGCTTAATGTCTTTTATTAGGCTACACCAGAAAATTTAAAAGCTACTGCAAAGGAAATTACACTTACTATAATGCCGACCATAAATACGGTATATGTAAGACGCAGTAAGCTGTATTTTCTGTTAAGTACTAATCCCAAAAAATAAAGATCTTTTGTAAGTGAACCGTAAAGGTAATCTCGATCTTGCATCATTTCATGCATAGCCCACTCAAATTCATCTAGTTTCATTTTATGGAAATTACCAAAGAATAATAGGTTTACCTTTTTATTGGCAACATCTTCTTTAGTGAATTTACCGCTAGTAACATTTGGACGAGTTGCTAATACCGAAAGTACTATAGAAATAACTGTAGATAACGCAAATATAGCCGTTGGCCATATTAAATAATCGTTTGATGGGTTATCAAGTTTTGACACCAAATTTGATAGCACTAAAGAAATAATAATCGCATTAACAGAAAGCAAAATATTGGCTTTTGTATCAGCAATATCTGATAAGGTAATGTGATTACGTAAAGCAACTCTGAACATAGTCTCAATACCTCGCTCAGGTAATTCTATCTTATTTTTCTTAAAGTTTAACTCCTCTTTTTTCTGCTTTAGCTTGCTGTTTTCTTGCGTTATTTTTTTTTGAACTTTTAACAACTGCGCAAGATTTTTCCCTTTAGCTTTATCCCAACTCATCAGCGCCTCATCGCTGTAGAATTTGTGCTTACTTGTTAAAAAACTTATATTATCCTCTAACCATTCAGCTTCGGATAGTGTTTTGTTTGCGGTTAATTCCCACTCTTTTCTGAGTAATTCAGAAATGTCATTATAGTTTTTGCTACCAATGTGAGCACAATCGGCATCGCGAATTATTTTCTCTAATTGATTTTTGGGAATATGCCCCATTTTTGTAGCTGAAATCAAATCAGAAATAATTTCAATTTCGTCTTGAGAAGTTTCATGGTTACTTAAAAATTCTCTAGCAATTTTTATGCTTTCTTCTTCATGATTTTCAGCTCCTTTTATAAAACCCGTATCATGAAACCATGCACTTATAAGCAATAAATCTTTTTCGACTCTATCAATTCCAGAAAGTTCTGCCAATTCTCCAGTTTTTTCAACTACACGCTGAGTATGTGCTAGATTATGATATGTATAAGAGCTATTAAGATTTTCATTTAATAAATGAACCACATATTTTTCAACTTCAGCAATAAGAGTATTCATAAATAGATGAGTTTTAGTAAAAGTAATAAACTTTGTTGAATGTGTTATAAACGCTATTATCGGTCGAAAATTTCAGTAATACTTTCACTTCTTAATAGATTAATTGTATGGCATATTCTAAAGTAACGACTAAAAAGATCATAGTAATAGCTTAGCTTCATGGTAAATAAGATTAATGCAGAAATCAATAAAGTGTATTTTATTAATAAGTACACTCTTGTTCACATACTCAAAGGTTCGGGTAACATTCAAGTAGATTTTAAAAACTATGATGATTGGGAAGACAAGGCCATTTTTTTGGAAAAAGGACAATATATCAAATTTACGTCTGATGATTTTGTGGTTCGATTTATCGATTTCCCAGATGAGATACTATTTAAATCTAAAGATGTCAGAATACTTTTTAAGCATTTAATATCACTTGGGTATATAAACTTTAGTGAATGCGAAGACTGTAAGATGTTTGTAAATAAAACAGTTTTTAATGAGGAAATGGTACAATTTATTGATGTGTCTACTAAGCAATGGTATTGGCAAAACCCGTTTCATGCCAATAGAGATGAATATCAAATTATTTTTGACGTAAAAGATGTAATTGATGCTGAGTTTAATAATAAAATTGATACTAAATCATTAGTAAACCATGTACATAGCGACTATAATGTACAGCATTTAGTTAAGGATAAATTGGGCATTACCATTAATAAGCTAATTACCAAAAAACAACTGTTAGAGAGTAAAAAGGAGATTGCATTTACGGACAAGAGTATTAAAGAAATTGCTTTTGATCAAGGATATAAAGATCCTGCCTATTTTAATCGTGTGTTCAAGAATAATGTGGGAGAAACGCCCAGCCAGTTTAGGAATACATTTGATTACGAGAATAGAGATTTGTTTACCCAGAACATTACAGAGCTAATTAAAACTTACCATAAAGAAGAACATGCATTAGGGTTTTATGCTGACAAGATGAACGTTAGCGTAAAAACATTGTCTAAAAAAGTGAGGCAAAAAATGAATAACTCTTTAGGGCAGTTAATTCGTTCTCAGATTATTTTTTCCGCTAAAGACATGTTACGAAAAAGTGAAAACGTCAAAGATGTAGCATATGCATTAGGTTTTGAAGAAGCTAACCATTTTTCTCAATTCTTCACTAATTACGTCGGTGTATCCCCTTCGACTTACAAAAAATAAAAGTACAATTTATAGCGTGTTTTTTATATGCTTTTAGCTTAAAGTCATTCGCATATTTGCAGTGTAATTACAATACATAATTTGTTTAATCACTAAAAAATATAACAATGAACATTAAGGAACAAACAACAAAAATGGACGGTATCGTAGCTCAAGGAGCCATTGTAGATGCTGTAAAACAATTCTTCGCAGATGACGCGACAACTTCAGATTACAACGGTTTAGCAACAACCAACAAAGCACAAATGATTGAAAAAATGGAAGGCTTTGCGGGAGCAATAGCAGCAGTAAATGGCATTACTCATCATCATACAATTGTAGATGGGAACGTATCCGCCTCAGAGTTTACTTTCGATTTCGATATGAAAGATGATACAAAGATTTACTGGCATGAAATTATCCGACGTATTTGGAACGAAGAGGGTAAAGTAATTCAAGAAGAATATTTTAATGCCCAATAAATTTTGATAACCTATAAATAAAAAATCATGAGATTTGTAACAAAAAGAATACACGCGTTTTTAGATTATCCAGTGGCTATTGCTTTAATAGCACTTCCATTCTTACTTGGATTAGGAAGTTCCAGTCCTCTAGCTTTACAACTATCTGTTGCTACAGGAATTGCAGCACTCTTACTTACAGTTTTAACGGATCACCATCTTGGAGTGTTTCCTGTTATTTCGTATAAAATTCACTTAATTGTAGATTTTTTAGTAGCCATAGTATTTATCGCTGCTCCTTTCATTTTTTCTTTTGAAGGGCTAGATGCATACTATTATTGGATTAATGGTATTGCTGTACTTATTGTAGTTAGTTTACATAAACCTGAAGTAGCCATATAGAAGATACTTGATAGCTAATAAGAATTTATTAGTTGGTTTTAAGAGCATGTTTTTTGAATAGAGATATTCATAAACATGCTTTTTGTTTCTGAGGAAAATTGTAAGGATTTTAACATTATTTCGACTACATTTATGTTGAAAAGCATATAGTATTAATTTAGAAAAGAAACCGAATTGTACTAATTTGAAAATTAGTTAAATATTATAATGATGAGGTTGTTTCTGACTTAATTAAAACAAGTATTAACTATCAGAAAGAAAGGAACCAACAGTATGCTTACTTGGAAAGAAGTTATCAACTTTTCCGTAAAAGGAAACCCAACACCAGACAGACGTGTTGAAAAAACAGAGAGCGAATGGAGAGCTCAATTAACTCCAGAACAATTCAGAATTACTAGACAAAAAGGGACAGAGCGTCCGCATAGTGGAGCGCTTTGTAGTATTCATGATGCAGGAAAATATAATTGCGTGTGTTGTGATACACCTTTGTTTGATTCCACCATTAAGTTTAGCTCAGGTACAGGTTGGCCAAGTTTTACACAACCTATAAAAGAAAACGCCATAAAGTATGAGAAAGATACCGCCTTTGGTATGGTGCGCGTTGAGGTGATGTGTAATACTTGTGATGGGCATTTAGGACATGTATTTCCTGATGGGCCAGAGCCAAGTGGATTGCGTTATTGCATTAATTCAGAATCGATGACACTCGAAACGGAGGTTGAACATGACAACTAAGAATCTTCAAATGGCCACACTAGGTGGTGGTTGCTTTTGGTGTACAGAAGCTGTATTTCTAGAGGTAAAAGGTGTTGAAAAAGTAGTGTCTGGTTATTCTGGTGGGAACGTGCCAGGACATCCAACATATCGAGAGATATGTTCAGGATTAACAGGACATGCTGAAGTGGTGCAAATAACGTTTGATGCAAATGTGATTTCGTACGAAGACATTCTGGTGATTTTCATGACCACTCATGATCCAACGACCTTAAATCGTCAGGGTGCGGATCGAGGAACGCAATATCGTTCAGTAATTTATTACCATGATGATAATCAGAAAGAGATTGCTGAAGTAGTTTCAAGAGAGGTGGCACCATATTATGAAAACCCAGTAGTTACTGAGATTTCCTCTTTAGATGTTTTTTATGAAGCTGAAAAGGAACACCAAGATTATTATAGAAATAATCAAACGCAAGGCTATTGCAGTTTTGTAATTACGCCAAAATTGGCGAAGCTTAGAGAGCTTCATGCTGATAAATTAAAATAAGAGAAAAAGAATGGATATTAAACTTTATGGTACCAAAAGGTGCCATAAAACTCATCATTATATAGAGTTTTTGAATAACAGAAATCTAAATTTCAAGTTTTTAGACGTCGAAAAAAACAAAGAATTTGCTGAAGAGCTAAGACAATTGTATTAGAATAGAAAACTAAACTTTCCAACCATTATGGTCAGAAATAAAAGATTAAGGAATCCTACTCATAAAGAACTCAAAAAATGGATTGAAAAATGAAAAGTACCAAACTGAATATTCAAAATAAAAAGGGACATAAACTTCAGGCTTATTTAGAGCTCCCTGCCAATCAAAAGCCGAATTACTACGCCATTTTTGCACACTGCTTCACTTGTAATAGTACGTTGAATGCGGTAAAGAATATTAGTAGATCGCTTACAAATCATGGTTTTGGCGTAGTTCGCTTTGATTTTACTGGTTTAGGGAGAAGTGAAGGAGAATTTGCTGAGAGTCATTTTTCTGCAAATGTGGAAGACTTGCTATCAGTTAGCCAGTATTTAGGAGAGAATTATGAGGCACCGGGATTGTTAGTAGGACATTCTTTAGGAGGTGCCGCTGTTATTGCAGCAGCTTCAAAATTAGATAATATAAAAGCCGTGGCAACCATTGGAGCACCAGCAACTTCCAGTCATGTCACCCATTTGTTTTCTCATGGGATTGATGAGGTTAAAGAAAAGGGGGAAGTTGAGATAAATATAGGAGGAAGACCTTTTAAGATTAATAAAGAGTTCGTTGAAGATTTTGGTAAAACTAATTTACCAGAAATCACTAAAAACTTACGGAAGCCATTATTAATTATGCATGCGCCTTTCGATAAAATTGTGGGTATTGAGAATGCGCATAAACTCTATCATGAAGCGCATCATCCTAAGAGTTTTGTGAGTCTTGATGATGCCGACCATTTATTGAGTAATGTAAAGGATAGCATCTATGCCGGTAATATGATTGGAACATGGGTGCAACGTTATTTCGAACAAAAAGATAATGTGATGCTAAATACAAATGGAGAACAACTAGTAGCACATCTTAATTTGAAAGAAGACAATTTTACAACTTCTATACAAACAACGAGACACGATTTTATCGCAGATGAACCAACGAGTTTTGGAGGCGATGATTTTGGACCGTCTCCATACGATTTTTTAAGTGCAGGACTAGCTGCTTGTACAGTGATGACTTTAAAGCTATACGCTGAAAGAAAAAAATGGGACCTCCAAGAAGTGTTTGCCTACATCACTTACTCTAAAAAGCATAGTGATGATTTAATGCTTGATGTCGAAAAGCCAATGCGTATAGATCATCTCCAAAAACGATTGAAATTTGTAGGGGATTTAGATGAAAAACAAAAACAAAGACTAAAGGAAATTGCTTCAAAATGTCCAGTACATAAAACTTTGAAGAGCGAAGTCATAATAGAAACTGAACTTATTGAGTAAATCATTAATGTAAATAAGAATCCTTATTTTTATAAGTACTAATTAATCCAACTGTATGAAATCATCTACTCAAAAGATTACTGTTGTTGTTGCATTATTCTTATTAAGTGCATGTGCGACTTATAACCCTCAATATAAAAATGAAAGTCAAATCTCTACTATGCCTAGTAAAGACATTGAGCATTCTTTTTATTTAATTGGGGATGGGGGTAATTCTCCAATAGGAGAATCTTCTGAAGCGCTACAAGCTTTTAAGGTTGAATTAAGTAAAGCTTCAAACAATAGTACTGCCATTTTTTTAGGTGATAATATCTACGAAAAAGGATTGCCTAAAAAGAGTCATGAAAACCGAAGTTTTGCTGAGCATCAACTAAATATTCAAACAGATGCGGTTTCTAATTTTAAAGGCGATGCCATTTTTATTCCAGGAAATCATGATTGGTACAGTGATGGGGTAGAAGGATTGAAGCGTCAAGAAAAATATATAGAAGATAAATTAGGAAAAAATACGTTTTTGCCAGAAAATGGTTGTCCTATTGAGAAAATACACGTGTCTGACGATATTGAGTTAATTCTAATTGATAGTCAATGGTATATAACCAATTGGGACAAGCATCCAACTCTTAACGATAACTGTGATATAAAGACTAGACATGCCTTT
>CALDUJ010000203.1 GCA_937923735.1 uncultured Flavobacteriaceae bacterium
GCTGAGACCACATTCCCATAAGACAATTGTAAAATAAGTCTTAAATGAATATTTCTTAGTTTTTTTTCATGGATTCCTTTCAAGAAAAAAGCCTTTACATTTTCATAATAGGGTTTAGTTTTATCTACCATTTCTGGTGTAATGAGAGGTGGGACGCCAACCCATTCTGAGAATTTAAATGCAAGTGGATTGGTTATAAAATAGTTGTAAAGATTAAGCCAAACAGTTTCAAATTGCTCTTTATAATTAGTTTCTGGAAGATTAGTCATAAGTACAACACCAAAATCTTTGAAAATCATTTGATAGATTTCTTCAATAATTTGTTCTTTATTCTCAAAATGATGATATATAGTACCTATTGCAACGTTAGATTCTCTTGCAAGCTGAGACATAGGTGTTGCGTGCACACCTTGCTCTACTACCAATTCTAGCATCGTTAAAAGGATTTTTTGCTTTTTATTCATACAGAGCGAATGTTCATTCGGTTGGCAAAAATAGAAAATTAAATGATAATTAATTCAGTTGCCATATAGAATAATTTAATATCGAAGCAAAACTCACCCAAAGTAAATAAGGAATAAGTAATAGTGCTGCCGTTTTGTTAACAACTCTAAACCATTTTATGGTAAGTATGATTAAAACCCAGAGAATAATAATGACTACCAAGGCATAGTCAGGACGTCTCATGCCAAAAAACACAATACTCCAAGCAGCATTGAAAATAAGTTGAAATATAAAATGATACAGTGCTGTTTTTACCCATTTGTGATAAAACCCTTTGCTCCAAACAATACCAGCTGCAACCCCCATTAATATGTATAATACAGACCAAACTGGAGCAAAAATCCAATTTGGAGGATTAAAGCTCGGCTTGTTTAATGTGACATACCAATCTGAAATTGATGATTGTGTAGCAAAACCAGATAAAAACCCAACGAATAAGCATAAGGTGACAGCAATCAGTATTTTAATAGTCTTTTTATTCATTGGTTGGTGTTACTTGCTCTAAAATAGTAATTAATTTGTTTAAATGAATTCAGATAAAAGTGGTTTACCCTTATATTTGCCAAAAATTCTTCATTTTAATGACTGAATCAAATTTTTTCAGTAAATCATATTCAAAAGAAATCCCAGATGGTAAAATTACCTGGCAGTCTCCGAGTAATATAGCCTTGGTGAAATATTGGGGGAAAAAGAAAAACCAAATTCCTGAGAACCCGTCTATAAGCTTTACACTTGATGCTTGCCGAACGACAACTACCTTAGAGTTTAACAGACTATCGAGTCCGGGCAACGATTTTTCTTTCGAGATTTATTTGGATGATGAGATTAAAGAAGACTTTAAACCGAAAATCAAAACCTTCTTTCAAAGAATTGAAGCGTATTTACCTTTTCTCAAGGATTATCATTTCACGATAAGAACATCAAATTCTTTTCCTCATAGTTCAGGCATTGCATCTTCTGCATCTGGAATGAGTGCGTTGGCCTTATGTTTAATGAGCATAGAAAAAGAATTAATTAATTCGGATGTTGCCTTGAGCGCAGTCGAAAGGTCCATGGATGAAAATTATTTCAACCAAAAAGCATCCTTCCTTTCACGGTTAGGTTCAGGAAGTGCTTGCAGAAGTATTGAGGGCGATTTAATTGTTTGGGGAAAACATGATAAGATAATTGGTAGTTCAGATTTATTTGGAGTGAAATTCCCTGATAAGGTTCATGATGATTTCAAAAATTTTCATGATACTATATTGTTAGTAGATAAAGGAGAAAAGCAAGTTAGTAGTACAGTTGGGCATAATTTAATGTATGGGCATCCGTATGCTGACGATAGATTTAAACAAGCAAATGATAATTTAGCTAAATTGTCTGAAATCCTTCAGAATGGAGACTTGAAAGGCTTTATAGAAATCGTTGAAAGCGAGGCATTAACGCTGCATGCTATGATGATGACTAGCTTGCCTTATTTTATTTTAATGAAGCCTAATACATTGGAAATAATTAATAAAATATGGGCTTTTAGAAAAGAAACAGGTTTGAATGTGTGCTTTACTCTAGATGCAGGGGCAAATGTCCATGTCCTTTATCCAGACAAGGAATCAGATACGATTTATGAATTCATTAAGAGTGAGTTAGTTGCATATTGCCAAAACGGTCACTATATTTGTGATAGAATCGGTTTTGGTGCAAAACGTCTAATGTAACAAACGTCTTTTACCAACGACTAAACTAATATGAAAGGACCTCTTTTTTATTCAAAAATCCTACTCTTTGGTGAATACGGTATCATCAAAGATTCTAAAGGACTCTCAATTCCATATAATTTTTTTAAAGGTGCTTTAAAACTTGATGAGAACCCGTCTGATGAAGCCATATCATCTAATGCCCATTTAAAGAAATATGTAAAATATCTAGATGGTATAGACCAGTCATTAGTTCGTTTTAACTCTTTAGCATTGCAAAAAGATGTAAATGCAGGTATGTACTTTGATAGTAGTATCCCTCAGGGATATGGAGTTGGTAGTAGTGGTGCTCTTGTAGCAGCTATTTACGATAAATACGCTCTTGAGAAGATTACAGTTCTTGAAAACCTTACCAGAGAAAAGCTTTTAAAGTTAAAGACTATTTTCTCCGAAATGGAATCTTTTTTCCATGGTAAATCATCTGGTTTAGATCCTCTCAATAGCTATTTAAGCATACCTATTCTTATCAACAGTAAGGATAATATTGAAGCTACAGGAATTCCTTCTCAAAGTAATACAGGAAAAGGCGCTGTATTTTTGTTAGATTCTGGCATTGTAGGCGAAACAGCACCTATGGTTAATATTTTTATGGAAAATATGAAACAAGAAGGTTTCCGTAAGATGTTAAAAGACCAGTTTGTAAAGCATACAGATGCCTGTGTTGATGATTTCTTGAAAGGTGATATAAAATCGTTGTTTAAGAATACCAAACAATTGTCTAAAGTAGTATTGAATCATTTTAAACCAATGATTCCTCAACAGTTTCATGAACTTTGGAAAAAAGGTATTGAGACCAATGAGTATTACCTTAAGCTTTGCGGTTCTGGAGGTGGTGGTTACATCCTCGGGTTTACTCAGGACTTCGATAAAGCGAAACATTCTTTAAAAGATTATAACTTAGAGGTAGTTTATAATTTCTAAAACTACGGTATGGTCACTCCAAAACAAAAGAGCTTTCTAGTTAAAGCGTTTAGCTTGTTTTCGGTAGTTCGCGGATATAACATCCTTGTTATAGTTATTGCACAATATCTTGCTTCTGTTTATATAATGGCTCCAGATAGACCTCTCA
>CALDUJ010000204.1 GCA_937923735.1 uncultured Flavobacteriaceae bacterium
TCATGCTTTTAAACTCTTTAAGAATATTGTAAGCCAGAACGTATCGACGCGTCAGGTGAGTATGCAGATAAGGCAAATGATGGACCATTCCTCACGTTTGCAGTTATTACATTTCTTATTCGGAATCGCTAAATCAGATGGTATGGTGATTGAAGATGAGATTCGCCAGATTTATACTATCTCTGGTTATATGGGTATAAGTAATCGTGATTTTGAGAGCATCAAAGCCATGTTTTATAACAGTCGCGAAAATGCATATAAAATCCTTGAAATTTCTAAAAGTGCCACAGACGACGAAGTTAAAAAGGCTTACAGACGCATGGCTAAAAAGTACCACCCAGATAAATTGGAGCATTTAGGCGAGGAGCATAAAAAAGGTGCCGAAGAGAAATTCAGGCAGGTGCAACAAGCTTACGAAACCATACAGAAAGAGAGAGGCTTTTAGTGAATAGAACTGCAACATATTGGTTAGGGATACTTGGAGCGCTATTTTTTGTAGTCTCGGGAATTATCGGAGGTTTTCAATTTGAGGAATATAGTCATATAAGTCAGTTTTTAAGTGAAACTTACGCCACAGGCACACCTTGGGGTAATAAATTAAGCTATTTCGGATATCTACCAAGTGGTACGATGATTGCCTTATTTGCTTTTTTTGCACCTAAGTATTTACCCAAATCAAAGTTTATAAAAATTGCGTTTTGGCTATTTGCTATTTTCTATGGATTAGGAACCATTGTTGTTGGAATCTTTAGATGTGATGAAGGGTGTAATCGCGAATTAATCGACCCTTCTATTTCGCAAATAATTCATAATCTATCTGGTGGGTTAACATATTTAGTAGTGCCGTTTGCAGTTATTGCTATTGGTTTTAAAGCTAAGTCGTGGACTGATTCTAAATCGTATTCAACACTCACTATAGTTTGCGGATTTATCTCCCTTATTTTTGCATGGCTTATGATGACAGACCCAAACGGACCTTATATCGGGCTTTACCAAAGATTGGTTGAAGGCTCTATATTGTTTTGGGTTATTAGGACGGCTTTTTTTATAAAAAACGAAAATAAATAGGAGACCTTTTTACAAATTGACCATTAAGTAATAAAGCACTCTTTATGAATGATAAACAAATACTGAGCTACTTTAAAGATGGTCAACGCGATAGGGCGTTTAAAAAACTATACAAGCTCTACCCAAAAATTGAAAGCCTCGTTACGTCTAAAGGTGGAACAAAAGCTGATGCTTCAGATGTGTTTCAAGAAGCTCTGATTATCTTAAATAGAAATCTTGAAAAATCAGATTTCACACTTACATCATCATTTTATACCTATTTGTATTCTGTCTCCAGATTTGTCTGGAAAGACATGCAAAACAAGTTTACCAAACAAGAACTTCATGATTTAAAGGATGATGAGGTGTCGGTCTTTCATAATGTAATAGAAGAAAAAAAATACCAATTAGCAGAACGTGCTTTTTCCGAATTAGGAAAACGATGTCAACAGATTTTACAATTGTTTTATCATCAATCACTGTCTTTTAAAGAGATAGCCAAATTGATGAGTTTCTCATCTGAGAAAATAGCAAAAAACCAAAAGTATAAGTGCTTAACCAAAGCCAAAGACATCTATCAACAAACCCATAAAACGGTTTAATCTTAATTAAAAGCATCATGGAAAAGTACATACTCAATATCGAATACATCAATAACTACATTAACAAATTGCTTTCAGAAACTGAAAGGCGAGAATTCATAAACAGCTTACAAAAAGATGCTGATTTTAATAATCTATATGAAGAACATCTTACGTTTTTAGAAGGTCTTAAACGTGTTAAAATAAAAGAAGAAATTAAATCTGCACATAAATCTTATGTGAAGACAAAATGGATTAAGTATGGTGCGATTTCAGTTGCGGTTATTGTAGCTTCAATCATTATTTATTCGATTTTCACTAGTAAGCCTGGTGTGCAAAAAGAGCAAATTCCATCTATAGAGAATATCACTGTACCAGTTTCGGATTCAATTGCAGATTGTAAACCGAGTGAAATTCAATTCAAGGCAATCGATACACCTAAAATTGAAGTAAAGGAAAATTTAAACCGGGCGAAAGAAGAGAAAACAAATAAACCTGTAAATAAATCTATAGTTGAAAAGGAAAGGATAGAGGAGATTTCTGAAGACACAGTAAAGCAAGTGCTAACTGTAATTTCTAAAGACAAACCGATTGCCACTAAATCCACAATCGACTATACATCCTTTAAAAAAGCACCTCAAGAATATATTGTTGATGCTGAACAAGAGGTGACTGTTACATGTGATGAAGGCACGAAATTGACAATTAAAAAACATTCTTTTACAGACCCAGTGACTAATAATTTAGTGAGAGGAAAGGTAGATTTAAAAGTTACAGAATATTACAAACTGTCTGATATGGTTTTGGGAGATTTAACTACTACTTCGGATGGTGAACTACTGGAAACAGGCGGTATGTTGTTTATAGACGTCTATAAGAATAACAGAAAACTTAGGTTAAAACCAAACAATCCAATTACCATAAGTTTTCCAAAAAAAGGAAACAAAAAAGGTATGCAACTTTTTAATGGAGAGAAAACAACAGAAGGTATAAATTGGATTCTAAATGAAAATGAAGACATTGATGATTTGCTTGGAGAAGTGACTTCAGCTGAAATAATTGAAGAGGACATAGAAGTGCCGTTTTATGTTGTTGAAAACGTGCCAGTTTACCCAGGCTGTGAGAATGGTACTAATCAACGAAGAAAAGACTGTATGTCTCGAAATATTCAAGAATTCGTGAAACGAAATTTCAATACTAATCTTTTAGCTGATCTTGGGTTAAACGGAAGACAAAGGATTAATGCTGTTTTCAAGATTGATAAACAAGGATTAATATCAGAAATACGTACGAGAGCACAACATCAGTTACTAGAAATAGAAGTAGAGCGCGTTCTTAAATTATTACCACCAATGAAACCAGGTATGCAAAGAGGGAAACCCGTTATAGTACCTTATTCTTTGCCTATAATATTTAGAATTGATGATGGTAATACTAATATTACAACTGGAAGCTTCAATGACCCTAAAAACCAAAAAACTATCGATTCTATAATTCAACGTGTTAAAACAAAAATTGAGAATGATAGTCCTTCAAATATTTCAAACTCAGAGCTCAATTGGTATGTGTTTAGAAGTTTAGAATTAGGATGGATTAACTGTGATCGTTTTGTAAGGAGCGGAAAACCTAAAACAAAACTCAAGATTAAGATAAAAGATTCAAAAGGGTCTGATGTGAAGTTGGTTTTTAAGTCAATGAATTCTTTATTGAGGGGTCGAAAATATGATGAATTTTATGACTTTGGAAGTGTTCCAAAAGATGAAGATGTTGTTTTAATAGCCATAAAGAAGTCTGAAGATAAATTCTATCTTGTAATACAAGATGGTAAAACAGATACTATTTCAGATTTTGAGCTGGATTTCAAGGAAATGACAATTCAAGAGCTGAAAGCTGAAATTGAAAAATTAAACTTTAGGTTTTAATTTAGGGGCATGGTTCTTGACAAATAGTAATTAAACTAAACTTACATGAAACAATTCTTACTATTAACTTTTCTGGCGTCTTCATTAGTAACTATTGCTCAATCTAAAGAGCATGCTGGCACTTATACATTAGAACTTGGAAAGGATACAGAGCATTTTGAAACTAATAAGTTGACATTGAATCCTGGTGGTACGTTCTTATTTCATTTTTACGATAATCGTACTAATGGAACACCTAAAGAACGCACTAAATACGGTAAAGGTACTTGGGCCTCCACCCAACGCATTATAACTTTAAAGGTAGAGACTACTGACATAGACGCTACTCATATTTTAAACCTTAATAATACCAAACTACGTTTTGATACTAAATCACCAAGAGATAAATCGAATCGGGATATTAAAACTTCGGTTAGGTTTATTCAATCTGAAATTTCTTGGTTAAAGGGAAGAACATTGCTCAAAAAAGAATAGTTACTTCCCATTTGTTACATATGTGCTATCCTCTGTTACAATAGTGATATTGATTAACAGATAGTTACGATAATTTTATTTTCTATTAATAAGACTCAATAGTGAGTCTGAAATAAAATTATCATGAAAACACTAATCCTTTTTTTCGTACTACTTTTTACTGGACTTACTTTTGCTCAGACAGGAATTAACTATAAAGCTGTTGTTAAAGATGGGAGCGGGGATATTTTAGCTAACCAAGAAATAGATGTCGAATTTACCATTATTAAAAACGTTGGCGTTGTAGAGGTTTATAAAGAACTACATGAAGATGTCATGACAGACGCTAATGGAATTATTATATTAACTATTGGGCAGGGCGACCCTTCAATTGGGATATACTCTTTATTAAACATGGGAAACGACCGTTATTTTTTAAAAACCCAAATAGATATAGGAAGCGGCCTTGTTGACATTGGTACTACGGAGTTTAATGAAGTACCCTTTGCAGCGACTGCTAAAACTATTTCTGAGTCCCCAAGCAGAACTCTTAATGTGGCAGGAGACGGTAGTCAGAGACTTCTAGTAAATTCATTGGATGGAAACACCTCTAGTCTTGAGTTGCGGAGAACAGGTGCTGATACAGATTGGAGGCTTCAAAACAGTGGTAATTGGTTGGATATGCAAACGTCGGATAATGATTTTTCTACTTTGCAAATCAAATTTTCTTTTAATAAAGATGGCAAACTAGGGGTTAATAATGATTTTCCCGCTGAAGAACTACATGTTACTGGGACTATAAGATCTACAGATTTGTCAGGAACGGGTACACGCAACATTACTGCGGATGCTAATGGAAATATTGTGACCTCTACACCTAGTTTACTAAAAGCAACTAATTTATCAGGTTCTGGTACAAGAAATGTTGGAGCGACATCAACAGGAACTTTAGTTATTAAAGAACCAACAACACAAATACAATACTTATCTCTAAACACATCAATGTTTAATAGTAGAATACCAGCTGGTGGATTGCCTGCAGAAACGGCTATAGTAACTCCTAACTTTTTAACAGGCACAGGGGGAATATCTTTTGACGGTAATATTGGGCTGCCTAACGGGGCTATAATTACAAGAATGAGGGTTTATTTTAAAGATAACTCACCGACTTCTGACATAAGTTTTCATTTATATAGGGTCAATAACAATGGCATTTCACAATTAGAATTAGCAAATCTTAGTTATTCAGGAAGTAATCCTGCAAACTTAACTTTACAGACTGAAATACTCAATCATACTATCAATAATATTTTATATTCTTATGCTTTAACAGTATTCTCAAATAATTGGACTGGATTTACTGACATGAGGGTTACAGGTATTGTAATCACATATACTTTACCATAAAATTATCCCCTAAACAAAAAGAAGTCATCTTTCATGTCCTCAATCTGCGAGTCTTCATTGGTGATGATGTAGTCGATGGCTAATGAGGTAAACTCATTTCCTTTTTTGGTAAGTGAGACAATATTTTTATCGATAAGAATCATGTTATTTTTCAAAGCTAAATCCAATACTGTTTTGGAGCGTACTTTATGCCAATTAATGTGCTCCTGGAGATGATTTACGTGGCGTTCGGATTCCTCTTTATGATTTTTTAAGTGTAATAAGAAAGTCAAAAGAGATACTTCTGTACGTTGTTGTTTTTCTCTATACATAACAGCGATAATGCCTTTACTAGGTGCAAATAAATACACCATTAAAAAGAGTAGCCCTAACATGGTTGTTATAGACCCTGCGATTGATGCATCTAGCCAATGCGCCATCCAATAGCCTGAAATAGCACTAAATACGCCAAAACCTATGGCAAGTAATAGCATTTTTTTTAAGTCGGTTGTCAATAAATATGCTGTCGCTGCTGGTGCAATCATTAAAGCTACGACTAAAATGGCACCAACTGCATCAAACGCACCAACGGTAGTTACTGAAGAAACAGTCATTAATCCGTAATGCATAATAACCGGTGAGAAACCGAGTGAAGCAGCAAGTCCCGCATCAAAGGTGCTTACTTTTAATTCTTTAAAAAAAGCAAATAAGAGAGCAACAGTAAATAACAAAATAATACCTATAACCCATAATGATTTGGGTCCCACATCGATTCCTAAGATTAGTAATCTATCAAAAGGCGCAAAAGCCAATTCACCTAATAGTACAGCATCCACATCTAAATGTACATCGTTGGCGTTCTT
This sequence comes from uncultured Flavobacteriaceae bacterium, assembly GCA_937923735.1. GTDB lineage: Bacteria > Bacteroidota > Bacteroidia > Flavobacteriales > Flavobacteriaceae > JABABD01. The sequence continues at coordinate 6,253 of CALDUJ010000204.1, forward strand.
GGCAATCATAATAACACCAATACTAAATAAGGCTGGAAATACTAGGCCAATCGCAGTATCTTCTTTTACAAGCCCAGTTTTCTGAATATATTCCACCAAAACTACCGTAATGATGCCC
>CALDUJ010000205.1 GCA_937923735.1 uncultured Flavobacteriaceae bacterium
AAATTAGCAAATATGGCTAAAGAGCACGGGTTAGAAGCAAGTGAAGTTAATGCGTCGGACCTAAAAGTTATGGAGCCTAATGTTGAAATAGATGCTATTGGAGCTGCTTATTTTAAATGTGATCATCATTCTACACCTCATGAATTTATGAAGGAAATGAAGGCCTATTTAAGTAAAGCAGGTGTTGTTTTTCGACCAAACGAGAGGGTTGAAAATATTGAAGTAAACAACGGGAATATTACAGCTCTTATAACTGACAAAGAGAATTTAAAGGCAGATGAATACATCATGGCAGCTGGGTCTTGGAGTGGTGTTTTAAGTAAAAAATTAGGGCTTAAATTATTAATGCAAGCAGGTAAGGGGTACAGGATTAATACAGATAAGCCAACTGGCATAACGATTCCTGCTATATTGGCTGAAGCCAAATCTGCTGTAACACCAATGAATGGTTGTACACGTTGTGCTGGTACTATGGAAATTGCCGGAATTAATCATAATATCAATAAAGTAAGAGTTGAAGCAATAGCTAAAGCAGCTAGCAGGTATTATCCTAATGTAAAAATATCGGTGGAAGAAAAAGAAAATGCTGCATCTGGATTGCGACCAGTTACACCCGATGGATTACCTTATATTGGCAAGTCTAAAAAATGCAATAACTTAACACTTGCTGCCGGTCATGCAATGATGGGTTGGAGTATGGCAACTGCTACTGGAAAATTAGTACAGGAAATTGTTGATGACAAAAAAACATCGATGGCTGTTGATACATTTAGTCCAGATCGTAAATTTTAGATATCTAAATCTTCTATATCTACTCGCATATTAATGAGATGTTTCTTAAAACCAGCTTTTTCATATGCTCTAATTGCTGAAGGATTTATATCATAAACATCCAATCGCAATTCATGGACTTTTCTTTCTTTGCACCATTTTATAAGTGCATCCATAATTAGTTTATTGTAACCGTTGCCTCTATGTTTTTCTGGAACGAACATGAATCCCAAATACCCTTGCTTGTCATGTTTAAGGTATGGTCTGTCTTCAAGTATTTTCGCATAACCAGAAGCAATAATTTCATCGTTAATGGTAACTACAAACACATCTGAATTGTCATTTGTGATGAGCAATGAAATATCATAATAACTAATTTTCCCTTCCTTAATGGTCGGGTCCATTGGGCGTTCTGCTTCAATAAGGCCTTGCTCAAATTCAAGAAGCGTTGGAAGGTCTTCAAGAAGCGCTTTTCTAACAATTGGTTGCATAGTTTGTCATAAAATCTTCAGAAAGAATCTTCTTTAAATATAATAATAATTCGTCTGCATTATCTTTATTAAAGACTATTGGAGGTTTTATTTTTAGTACGTTATGGTCTGGGCCATCAGTACTCATTAAAATGCTATACTCTTTCATTCTATTCGCTAAATAATCAGTTTGTGCCGCCAACGGATTCATTTTAGAATCCACTAGTTCGATCCCCATAAATAAGCCTTGTCCGCGAACATCTCCTATAATTGGAAATTCTGAGGCAAGTTTTTGTAATTCTTCTTTTAAATAGTCTCCAACAAATAAGGCTCTTTCCTGAAGTTTTTCGCGCTTCACTGTTCTCAGGACTTCAGTAGCAATGGCACAGGACACTGGGTTTCCTCCAAAGGTGTTGAAGTATTCCATACCATTAGCAAACTTATCTGCCACTTCTTGAGTACAAGCAACCGCAGCAACTGGATGCCCATTGCCAAGTGGTTTTCCGATAGTAACAATATCAGGAATGACATTATATAATTGAAACCCCCAAAACGTTTTTCCCATACGGCCACAACCTGTTTGTACTTCATCCGAAATACATAAGCCTCCCATATCTCTAATGTGTTTATATGCTTTTGACAGAAAGTTTTTTGGTAGTTCAATTTGACCTCCACAACTAATAATGGGTTCGATAATAAAAGCGGCAACACCTCTACCTTTTTTGTGAACTACTTCAATTTGTTTTTTGACTTCATCAGCATATAATTCACTAGTATTTTCTCCTCTATATTTGCCTCTGAAAGTATCTGGTAATGGGAAAATATGCGTATGTTCTGGAGCACCTTTACCACCTTTACCATCAAATTTATAAGAGCTAATATCTACAGTCATGTTAGTATTACCATGATAACCAACTTCGCTAGCAATAACATCTTTTTCTTCTGTGTAAACTTTCGCCATTCTTATAGCGAGCTCATTAGCTTCGCTTCCAGAATTCACAAAATGTAAAACGCTTAATTCAGGTGGCAATGTCTCTAGGAGTTCTTGAGCCAAAGTGTTTATGTTTTCATGTAGATAGCGCGAATTGGTGTTTATTAAGGCCATCTGTTCTTGGCCAGCTTTTACAACATTATAATGTTCATGACCAACATGGGCAACGTTATTTACTGTGTCTAAATATTTTCTACCGTATTGGTCCATCAAATATTGACCAGCACCGCGAACCATTTTAATAGGTTTTTTATACTGAAGACTTAAACTTTTGCCAAGATGAAGTTTTCTGTAATTTATCAATTCTTCATTTGAAATGATATCTTTTTTCTGAAGTGCTTCCGATTTGAATAACAGATTTGGATTTGGGCACAAGCTTTTCCAAACTTCTACTTGCCTATAATATGCTACACCAGGAAAATCTATTTTATAATCTAACATAGATAACATTATCTGAAAATGAAGATGAGGTGCCCAATTTCCATTTTCTGGATAATTACCTAGCTCTCCAATATTGTTTCCTTTTTCAATAGTATCTCCAATATTGTGTTTAGTTGCACTTGCAACAGTGAGATGTCCATAAAGTGTATAGAATTCTATATTGTTTTCATGATGTTTTAAAATAACTAGTCCGCCGTACTCTTTATCTCCATTGTCATCTATGGCAGTAGCAACTTCGCCATTAAATAAAGAATGAACAGGTGTGTGTGCTGGTAACCAAAAATCAACTCCTAAATGAACAGTCCTATTTTCTCTACCATAATTACCGATTTTGTCATATTCTGTTGAAGTGTAAAGGGGCCTAGGTTCTAAATAACCACCTGCCAATACTTTATCAGGAACTTCCTTTTGGAGCTTGTTAATTTTGAATTGGAACAGTTCTAAATCATTAAAATCTTTTTGATGTCCAATCCATTTGCTGGAGACACTTAAATCCAGATGATGAATGGTGTTTTGGTTAATGGTTGGAAATAAATCAGATACCTTAAATTTAGTTTTTGATGTCCATTCTAGAAATTCGTTTTTATTTGGATGAGCATCAAATTCACAATCATTTCTAAAACTATAATGAGCAAAGTCAGGATTTATCAGGTGCCATTTTTTAAGTAATTCCCATGCTGGTTTTTCACTTACAAGAAGGTACTTATTATTGGGCTCTTTAATTTTATTGATGGCAGATTTCGTAACCGAAATTACTAACCTCATAGCAATAGTAATATACAAATGCGCTAACTCTTCTTCTCGCAAAGTAAACGTTGAATGGTACCCTTTTACAATCGGTAAGGCTGCTTCCAATGGGTCGTTATGATGCATAATCGCATAAGCGCAAGTAATAGCTACGTCGTTAATTATTTGTGTGTAAATAGCATCACCATAATCAATTGCTGCTTTTACTTTTGGATTGATTAAATCTGAGGACACAATAACATTGTTATCATTTGCATCATTATGAATGATGCTTTTTCGAAGACCTATATAAGTCTTTTGTGAAGCTTTAAACTGTTTCTGAAAGTTAGCTAGAATAGCTCTTTCCTCAGTATAAAATAAATCAAGATGTGCTTCTGTCCAAAGAGATTGCGCTACATCCCACTCAAATTCACGATTGGCTTCCTTATGATTAAAACCTTGTAGCGCCTTTGTCAATAAACCGCATTGTTCGCCTAAGCTAAAACGAAGTGTGTCTAGTTGCGGATTGACAGAACTCCAAATACGACCAGAAATCCATGTTAATAAACGTACGTGTCTTTTGTTTCCAGCAGTATCCGTAAAGGATGAAATTGTGCCTCCTTCAATATCTCTTACGACTCTTGGAGCAATAATATTTGTTCCACTTGTTTCAATATGTTGCAGTAATTTTTGCTGAAAATCTAGATAATTTTCATTTTCATCTGGCCGAGATATTTTTAGGATGTAGTCTTCTGTACTTTTAGTTTTAACTCTGAAATTAAAATCTATTTCTCCAGGTAACTCAGAAAAAAGACCTTTTATATCGTACAAATCTGTTAGAAGTTTTTGAGCTTCATTAATAGATATTTTGATTTTGGAGTAGTTCACTATTATGTTCTTATTAGTAGGCTAAAAGTAAATAATTCTTGATTTGAAATATAATTATATACAAACTAGATTATTATAAAGAGATGTAATCTAATCATTACACTTAATATCATAAAATGTGTTTTATCTAAACTTTAAGCTATATATCGAAAAAGATGTTGGTAATCAGATTTATATACGATATTGGTCTTGGTAAGATGATTAATAGCGCCTAACATTTTAAATCATTTTACAATGGCATTACAAATTATTGACAAAAAAGAATGCTACCAGGTAATGGGAGCCCTAAACAAATCGAATGTTGATACTTTTACTACTTATTTTAAAGAGGTAATCAGCAAAGCTAAGGAAGTCACAATAGACATTGAAGGTTTAGACAGCATTGATCGTATAGGTGTTAGTGCATTGGTTAAACTATATGCTCAATCTTTAGAGAAACAAGCTAAATTTTTTGTAATTGGTATGGGTTCAAAAGAACTGCATAACCACTTCAGAACTGTTGAGTCTGCAGCATAATTAGTTAGTGTGATTTACCGCACGGCATTTAAAGTGCGTTTTTCTGATGTTTGAAAAACGCATCTGCCTGCAACTGCATTAATTCGCGAGCTTTTTTGCGCTTGTATTTGTAGAGTTCATCTTCTTCTGCTATATCATTGTATATACGATTATTCATCGCCATATCTGTGTTAAGAAGCATTTTGCGCTCGTTTACTTTTTGCTCAACCCAAGTCTTTACAGCTGTCTCTGCATCTTCAAGTTTATAGTCATACTCTCCTTTTGGTGAGAGTAACTTCGCGAATATTGGCGAGGTTTCTATAGCCAGAAATAATAGAAAAATAAAGAATGATGGTAGCCATGGTAATTCGCCAAGGGCATTAACTCTAGCCATAAGTCCATCAAATCCGTCTATAATAGGTTGAGAAGTTGTTACCTGATTCGCATATTCTTCTTGCAATGAGGCTATGTTATTTTCGGCAGCAACTATTTTAGCTTTATTTTCTGTTTTTAGTTGTTGTAATTCTGCTAAAGCGGCATCATGTTTCTCTCGTTTCTCTTTGTAAACAGGACCTTTCCCTAAGAGATTTGTTCCTGCGGTTCCCTCTGCTTCTCCTATGTATACATCATAAAGTGTATTGACTTCAGCTTCCTTTGTATCTATTTCTTGTTGTAATGACGTTATATTATTCTGAATAGCTTCTACTTTGGGTGTGTATTGCAGAGCAATTTGGTCTTTATTTGCTAGCGTTAAATCATTCTTTTGTTCAAGCAATACTTGATTGATTTCCTTTTCGAAAATTTTCAACTCTAAGGGTTTAGAGATAACAACAGCAATAATAATAGCTAATATAATCCTTGGTGATGCCTGAATCATTTCATCAATAACACTACCTCTTTTTTTAATAGTAGAAACGATGAACCTATCAAGATTAAAAATTAATAACCCCCAAATAAACCCGAAAAATACAGCCGCAGCAATATTATCGAAAACAGTGTAAAGGGCATAGCTAGATGCTATAAAGGCCATGACCGCTGTAAAGAAAACGGTAGCGCCAATACCGGCATATTTATTTTGTTCTCCTGCTGAACAAGTTTCTAAAATATCAGTATCCGAACCA
>CALDUJ010000206.1 GCA_937923735.1 uncultured Flavobacteriaceae bacterium
GTAAAACTAGACGATAGAGGTCGTGTAGAAGTAAGCGGACATTTACAGACATCTGCTAGCAATATCTATGCTATTGGTGATGTTGTAAAAGGAGCGATGTTAGCTCATAAAGCGGAAGAAGAAGGGGTGTTTGTAGCTGAAACTTTAGCAGGACAGAAACCGCATATCGATTATAACTTAATTCCTTGAGTGGTTTACACATGGCCAGAAGTTGCGGCTGTTGGTAAAACGGAAGAAGAGTTAAAAGAAGCAGGCATAGAGTACAAGTCAGGGCAGTTCCCAATGCGTGCTTTAGGACGTAGTCGTGCGAGTATGGACTTAGATGGCTTTGTAAAAATCCTCGCTGATAAAACTACAGACGAAATTTTAGGAGTTCATATGATTGGTGCACGTGCGGCAGATATGATTGCTGAAGCTGTTGTAGCTATGGAATACAGAGCTTCTGCAGAAGATGTCTCTCGTATGTCTCACGCACATCCAACATTTACGGAAGCTATTAAAGAAGCAGCTTTAGCGGCGACTGAGGATAGACCACTTCATATTTAGACCATACAACTATGATAATAGAACCAAGAACTAGAGGGTTTATATGTTTAACGGCACACCCAAAAGGCTGTGAGCAAAATGTATTAACTCAAATAGAGTATATAAAAGAAAGACCAGTTACAAACGGTCCGAAAAAGGTATTGGTAATTGGCGCTTCTACAGGATTTGGACTAGCATCAAGAATTACTGCCGCTTATGGTTCTAATGCAGCAACCATAGGGGCATTTTTCGAAAAACCACCATCAGAAGGTAGAACAGCCTCTCCAGGTTGGTATAATAGTGCAGCTTTTGAGGCGCAAGCTCATAAAGACGGTTTGTATGCAAAGAGTATTAATGGTGATGCTTTTTCTAACGAGATAAAAACACAGACTATTGATCTTATAAAAGAAGATTTAGGTCAGATAGATTTGTTGATCTATAGTTTAGCATCTCCAGTGCGAACGCATCCAGATACAGGAGAGCGTTTTAAATCTGTTTTAAAACCAATAGGCAAGACTTTTACAGATAATACGGTAGATTTTCATACAGGTGAAGTAAAAGAGATTTCAATTAACCCTGCTGAGGGAGATGATATTAAAAATACGGTGAATGTCATGGGCGGTGAAGATTGGCAAATGTGGATTGACCAATTAAAAGCTGCTGGTGTATTATCAGAAGATTTTAAGACAGTGGCCTATTCTTATATTGGCTCTTCACTAACCGAAGCAGTTTACAGAAAAGGAACTATTGGTGCTGCTAAAGACGATTTAGAAGCAACGGCATTTAAGATTACAGATACCTTAAAAGGCGTTAATGGGCAAGCCTATGTCTCGGTAAATAAGGCATTGGTAACACAAGCGAGTTCTGCTATTCCTGTAATTCCGTTATACATCTCATTATTGTATAAAGTAATGAAAGAAGAAGGCATTCATGAAGGCTGTATTGAGCAGATTGAACGTTTATTTAATGCACGTTTGTATGCTGAAAACTTAGAGTTAGATGAGGCTGGAAGAATACGTATAGACGATTGGGAAATGCGTGATGATATCCAAGCAAAAGTCTTAGAGCTTTGGAAACAAGCCACTACCGAAACATTGCCAAACATTGGTGATTTAAAAGGCTATGAAACCGATTTCTTTAACCTGTTTGGATTTAAAGTAGATGGTGTAGACTACGATAAAGACACTAACGAAATGGTTGATATTCCTGGGCTACAGGCTTAATTCCTGTGAAGACAGGAATCTCATCAAATAGAAACTAGATTCTGATGGAAGAACTTACGCTCACGACTCCTGCTTTATTATTCTCTGCTATTTCACTCATTATGCTGGCTTATACCAATAGGTTTTTGGCTTACGCCGCTGTAATACGAAATTTACACGATAAGTATCTGGAGAATATGGATGAGTCCTTAATTCAGCAAATAAAAAACCTTAAACAACGTCTCAACCTAACGCGTTGGATGCAAATACTCGGTATTACCAGTTTGTTATTATGCGTGCTTACGATGTTTTTGATCTATATCGACCAACACGTCCTCGCCGTGTGGATATTTGGTATCGCTCTAATCTTGCTCATTATGTCTCTGGCATTGCTGATAAAGGAAATACGAATATCTGCTAGAGCTTTACAACTACATATTAGTGATATCGAAAGTCATCTAAAGAAGAAATAGAAACTTTTCATCTGATGCCTTAATTTCTAATGCGTTCTAAGTCATTTTTTGCTAACTTAGTATACTAATCAACGCATCAATCATGAAAAACAATCGTATTCACTCCGTGGATGCCCTTCGTGGGTTTTCGCTTGCAGGCATCGTTATCGTACATATGGTCGAAAATTACATTGGTAGTATGCCACCCGCCGATGCTATGGCTTTGGCCAATCAAGGTGTTGTAGACGGTATTGTAGAAGGCTTTATATTCTTCTTTTTACGTGGTAAGTTCTTTGCCTTATTCTCATTCTTTTACTAGGCATAGGCGCAGTGCACCATCTGTTTTATAG
>CALDUJ010000207.1 GCA_937923735.1 uncultured Flavobacteriaceae bacterium
CATAAAGAGTACGGTTTACCAATCCAATTCAGGAAATAATGTTGGAGTTGGCGTAGGCGGAGGTGGAAGAAATGTTGGTGGAGGTGTATCTATTGGTATTCCTGTGGGTAATTCAGGTGTTAGAAGACAATTGCTTTTCGATTTTGTGGACGCTAATAAAAACGCCCTCTTTTGGCAAGCTGACACAGAAAGCGGTTTTAGAGAAAACGTAGCTCCAGTTGATAGAGAAGAACAACTTGAACGGGTTGTTGTTAAGGCTTTTTCTAAATATCCTCCCGATTTAAAGTAGTAGTTTTTAGCTTACTTTCTTAACTTTTATTTGGTTACATTAACAACATATGTGGCAATAGCTTTTCCATTAATATTGAGATGAAGGTCGTAGCTGCCACGATTATTAAAAAGATGGCTTAATACATATCCATTTTTAGTTTCTTTTATTTTTGGTATAACAGGTTCCCTTTGATTTCCAGTATTTAGAATAAAAAATATTAAGTCATTTTTGCTTAATTTTTCTTCGCTTACTAGTTCAATTTTAAAGAGTTTACTTTTTTCTATTGATATGCTCATTCTATCAGGTACTACAGGGAAAGTACTTAATTGAAGAGCACCTTTATAAAGAAGTGGAGCATCTAAAAAGGCTTTAAAACTAACAGGCTCTTTTGTAAACAACCATTTTTTGTCAATTGGATAGTGATTTTTGGAAAAAACCTCTGGATTGGTAAGAAAATAACCATTTACATATTCTTTTTTGAAAGTAGGTATATTGTCTTTAATTACAAATGTTCCTGCAGACCAAGTTGCATCACACAGATACCATTTGTTGTTTAGTTTAATCGAATTCCATGAATGATTGGGTACGCTGTTCAAGTTTAGATTTGCATTCAAAACTCTACCAAATCCATTAATAATTTTGCATTCTAATCCTGCCAAAGAAGCCATTTCTTTAATCAAGTAGGCATAGCCAGTACATGCAGTTTTTTTATCTGATACCAGTTTTAAGAACATTTTTGGTGTATATCCTTTGTTCCATGCTAAAAATGCGGTCTCATCTCTTTTTATTTTTTTTCGTTTCTTTTTAGTCCTTAGGTATGATGAATAATCGTTCTCAATATTGAAGCTAACCCAAATATAGATTGCCCTAAATTTTTCGACATCAGTATCCAGATTATTAGTTAATCGATAAGTTAAAAAGGGCAAGTTTTTTAGGCTAGCCCCTTGTTGTAAGTATGCGATACTATCCGCTTTAGCGAAATTAATATGATTAAAATCATTTTGCTGGGCATTAATAAACGTGCAGAAAGCAAAAATAAAAACTAGAAAAAGTCTCATTTTAAAGTCCAAATAACTTTTGAAAAATGTTCTTTTTCGACGAATAAACACCTTCAACTGCTACATCTCCCATCAAAATGATATCCGTAGCGTCAAAAGTAATGGTGACATCAACAATATTAGTTGGCTTTTTGGTTACTACATATTCCTTTTGATCAAACCCTAAATAGCTAAAGATTAGGGTATCTCCAATTTTTAATGGTTCTGAAAACTTAAATTTCCCATCAAAATCAGTAACAACCCCTATGTCTGTTCCCATTAATACTACATTAGTTCCTGGTAATGGTTGATTTTGATCATCTAGCACTATTCCTTTTATAGTATAGTTTTCCTGTTTCAAAATATTTAATGACTCACTTTTTTCATGATTAGCAAGTTCCACTGGTTCTTTAGGGTTGTTAGTGTTTTGTTCTTGTGATTGCAAGTTTGAGGGGTTACATAATGCTAACAATGAAAATGATAAGATTCCCACTCCTGTAGGTAAAAAATTGTTTCGACCTTTAGCAGGAATTAAATTTGTATTTAATTGTGAAGCTTTAAAACGACCACAGGTTTTAGTATTACTCATTAAGAAATGATCAACTAAATCTTTTTGGGTCATCTGAGTAAAATCGATTACTTCTTTTTCACAACTTGAGCAAAACCCACCGTCTTTGGTTTTGTTAAAATTATTAAAGTTTTGAGAGCAAGGCTTTTTTACTGAAATTCTAAATGATGTTTTCATAATACTTGGTTTAATTATTTGATGTCCAAACTATGTTATTAAACATCTTTTTGAAACCTACAATTAGCCAAGTGTTGTTTTTAATGAGGGAATGCGTTTTTTTAATATGTATTAGAGAGATTTTAACAAACCACCATCAATAGGAATATTAGTTCCGTTAATATATGCTGCTTGTTCTGAAGCTAAAAATGCAACTAAAAAGCCATATTCTTCTGGTTTTCCAATACGTTTAGAAGGTATATTATTTTCCATTGCACTCCGAACATCACCTACTGGAATATTTAATTTTTCAGCTTTTTCAGCGTTTAATTGCGCAATACGGTCTGTATCAAAATAGCCAGTTAGTACACTATTCACTGTCACTCCATCTTTCGCAACATCTATTGATAAGCTTTTTCCCCAGGTAACCACAGCCGCACGTATTGAATTTGATAGTGCTAAGTAGCTAAGCGGTTCTTTAACAGAGATTGAGGCTACATTAATAATGCGTCCCCACGCATTTTTTTGCATGTTTTTTAAGGCTAGTTGTGTGGTGTAAACAACAGATTTAAACAATAGGTCAAAGGCATTTTGGTAATCAGCTACATTTTTTTCTAATGCTCCACCTGCGGTTGGTCCTTGGGTATTATTCACTAAAATATCAACCGTATTAGTATTAAAGAATTCAGCTATTATTTTTTTATATTTAGCATAATTGCTAAAATCTACTTTTAAATAATT
>CALDUJ010000208.1 GCA_937923735.1 uncultured Flavobacteriaceae bacterium
CTAGTGGTATTGGTGATGATGATGTGTCCAACGTATATACGCGTCGTATATTTAGGGAAGAAATTTTCCCTGAGGTAGACCTTGTACAGGGGCAGCAAGCAGCTATAAATACCTTGGACTTAGCGTTTTACCCTGAAGAAAGAGGACCTTATAATTTTAGTGATGATGCTGTTGATGGTACTTTAACTAATCCAACACAGAGTTGGGCAGGGATTACCAGACAACTAACAACTACAGATTTTGAGCAATCTAATGTTGAGTACATTGAATTCTGGATTCAAGACCCATTTTTGGATAATCCAACAAACCCAGGAGGAATAGTATCGTTTAACTTAGGAAATATCTCAGAGGACGTTCTGGCGGATGGCAGAAAACAATATGAAAACGGATTACCAGCAACTGCCGATAGTACAGACCCTGTTAATGCATCGGTTTGGGGTATAACACCATCTAATCAATCATTGATATATGCTTTTGATACAACAGGTGATGCAAGAACAAGACAAGATGTTGGTTATGACGGTATTGATGATATAGCAGAAGGGCAGATGTTCCCTGATTTTAATACATTAGAAGACCCATCTAACGATAATTACCAATACTATTTAAATAGAGAAGGTGATATTTTTGAGCGTTATAAACTCTACAATGGTCAAGAAGGAAATTCACCCGAAACTGTTACGGATACTAACAGAGGGTCTACAACCCAACCAGATGTAGAGGATATTAATCGTGATAACACGATGAATACCATAGATAGTTATTTTGAGTACAATGTAGAGATAACACCTGCAACACTGTCAGATATAAACAACGAATTTATTACGGACAGAAAGCCTCGAGAAGTTACACTGCCTAATGGCTCTACGCGTACGGTAGTATGGTACCAATTCAGGATTCCAACTAATTTTCCGGCTGATACATTTATAGATGGAGATGTGGATTTGGATGGAGTTCAACCAAGAAAGCGATATGGAGGTATTACAGATTTTAGATCCATACGTTTTGTAAGGATGTTTTTGCAGGATTTCTCTGAAACCACTTATTTACGTTTTGCTACTTTGGATTTGGTAAGAGGCGATTGGAGACGTTTTACCCAATCCCTAGATGGATTAAACACACCTCTAGACCCCGATACAGAATTTAGTCAAGGTGTTGTAAGTACGCAAGATAATGAAGGTAGCTATGTATCGCCACCAGATGTGGTTCCAGAAGAACTTTTTAATAATAATACCGTACAGAGACAAAATGAGCAAGCCTTAGTACTTAATGTATGTGAACTGCCTCCAAAAGATAGTCGTGCATTATTTAAGAATATAAGTGTTGATATGCGACAGTATAAACGTCTTCGTATGTTTATTCATGCCGAAGATGGTTCAACACCAGGATTACAGGACGATGAGCTTATTGGTTTTATAAGGATGGGTAATGATTTTACCAATAATTTTTATCAGATTGAAATCCCATTACAAGTATCAAATGGTAGTCTATCTCCGACAGAAGTATGGCCTGATGTCAATGAAATTGATATACAATTAGAAGTTCTTCAAAAGTTGAAGTCAAGAATCATTAGTAATCCACCAACGGACTTACAAAACCCTACGTTTTATGATGTTCTTGGAGATGATTTAAGCGATGATTCTGTCGCTGAATTTTCCCCGTACACCTCAGGACAACACAGAGTGGGGATTAAGGGTAATCCTAATTTCGGAGATATTCGTACGCTTATGGTGGGTGTAAAACACTCAACACAACCAGGGTCTGCAGACCTTTGTGGACAGGTATGGTTTAACGAATTAAGAATGTCTGATTTAGACAATGAAGGCGGTTGGGCGGCAGTAGTAAGTATGGATGGTAATATTGCTGACTTTGCAAATGTAACTGCAACAGGAAGACAGAGTACTACAGGTTTTGGTACTATTGAGCAAGGACCGAATGAGCGTAGTAGAGAAGATATTAAACAATACGATGTCGTAACTAATGTGCAGTTGGGGCAGTTACTCCCAAAAAAATGGGGATTACAAATTCCGTTTAATTATGCTCAAAGTGAAGAAATAATAACCCCAGAATTTGATCAGCAATATCGAGATTTAACCTTGGATACAAGACTGGCTGATGCCGAAACTGCTGAAGAAAGAGATTTAATAAGAACGCAATCTGAAGATTATACCAAGCGTAAAAGTATCAATTTTATTGGTGTTAAAAAGAATCGTACAGGTGAGAAGAAACCGCGTTTTTATGATGTAGAGAATTTTACCTTTAATTATTCATTTAATCAGACGGAGCATCGTGATTTTGAGATTGAAAATTCATTAGATCAGACAGTAAGAGTTGGTGCCAATTATAACTATAATTTTGAACCACTTACTATAGAGCCATTTAAGAAAAATGACTCATTATTTACAGGCAAGTACTGGAAATTCTTAAAAGATTTTAATATTAATCCACTTCCGACGAGCTTTAATATTACCACAGATATTAATAGACTTTACAATAAACAAAAGTTTAGAGAAGTTGATTTAACAGGAGGGAACATAGGTTTAGAAGAGCTCTTCAGAAGAAATTATACAGTTGATTTTGGTTATGGATTAAATTATAATCTAACAAAATCGCTACAGCTCAATTTCAGGGCTTCAAATAATAATATTGTTCGAAACTACTTCGTGAACGATATACTTAATGGAGAGCAAGACCCAGAGTTAACGGTTTGGGATAGTTTCTTTGATTTAGGAGATCCAAACAGACAATACCAACAACTTGGTATTACTTATGAGTTGCCTTTTAGTAAAATTCCGACCTTTAGTTTCTTAACAGGAACATATTCATATACTGGAGATTTTCAATGGCAAAAAGGATTTGATGGCTATAGCGATGCGGTAGGGTTTGATTTAGGAAACACGATTCAGAACTCCAACACGCATAATATCAACACAAGTTTGGATATGAAGAAGCTCTATAAATATTTAGGGTTGGTTAAAAAACCATTGATACCTACTAGAGCAACTTCAGCTAAAGTAAGAAATGGTGCAGGTGGTCCTCCAGGCATTGCTAAAGAAGGTAAAGATGCTAAAAAGAAAAAGCCCAAAAAGCCCATTAGCAAGTCAGCGCGAAAGATTTATAATGGTTTTATAGGTGTGCTTACAAGTGTAAAACGTGTGCAGTTTAATTACTCAGAAAATAATGGAACATTCTTGCCAGGCTATTTACAAACACCAGGCTTTGTAGGTACACTGAAGCCAACATTGGGTTATACATTTGGTAGTCAGAGAAACATTAGAGATTTAGCAGCGCGAAATGGTTGGTTAACAGTGTTTCCTGAGTTTAACCAACAGTACACCCAACTTCAAAATACAACAATGGATATCTCGGCAAATCTTGAACCCGTCAGGGATTTAAAGATTGATATCATAGCTAATCGCCGTTATTCTGAAAATCTTACCGAAAACTTTAATGTATCTGATATAGATGGAGATGGTATTTTAAACTATAACTCGCTAATCCAAAACACCTTTGGTAATTTCGATATATCGACAATACTTATAAAGACAGCATTTAATAAAAGTGATGAATTTAACTCACCGACTTTTGAAAACTTTAAAACCAACAGGCTTGCCATTGCTGAGAGATTAGCACGTAATTTCTACGGGAATAATACCTTTGGTAGAGATGCCGACGGCTTCCCTGAAGGGTTTGGAAAAACAAGTCAGGCGGTATTGTTACCGGCATTCCTGTCGGCTTATTCAGGACAAAATGTAGAGAAGGTGAAACTTGGAGCATTTAGGAGCGTGCCAGTTCCTAATTGGAATTTAAAGTACACAGGCTTTATGAAAATGAAGTGGTTTAAAAAACGCTTCAAGCGTTTCTCCTTAACGCATGGATATCGATCTAACTATACCATCAATCAGTTTAGGACAAATCTAGATTACACTGAAGGGGATCCAACGGTAGATTATGCATCGCAAGAGCCAGATGTATTAAATCAGTCAGGTGATTTTAAGAATAAAACACTGTTCTCAAATATTAACCTTATGGAGCAATTCAGCCCATTAGTGCGTTTGGATTTTGAAATGAAAAATTCTGTGAAAATATTAGCAGAGTTAAAAAAAGACCGTGTATTATCGTTGAGTTTTGATAATAATCTTTTGACCGAAATTATAGGAAGTGAATACATATTAGGATTAGGGTATCGTTTTAAGGACGTACAAATCAAGTCGAAACTGGCAGGTCCTAATAAGAGGATAAAAAGCGATCTTAACATAAAAGCAGATGTTTCTGTTAGAGATAACAAAACGATTGTAAGGTATTTAGACTTAGAAAATAATCAGATAACTTCTGGACAAACCATTTGGGGTCTAAAATTTAGTTCGGACTACGCATTTAGTAAGAACCTTACAGGGATTTTCTACTTTGATTATACGTTTTCTGAGTATGCTATTTCTACTGCATTTCCGCAAACTACTATACGTTCAGGTCTAACACTTAGATATAATTTTGGTAATTAGGCCAAACTCTTGTCAATCCTGATTGAAATAAATACATTTGTTGTATTACTCACACTAAATTAATAAGATGAACATTCCAGAAGAATTAAAGTATACAAAAGACCACGAATGGGTTAAAATAGATGGTGATGTTGCAATTGTAGGGATTACCGATTTTGCTCAGAGCGAACTAGGAGATATTGTATATGTTGAAGTAGAAACAGTTGATGAAACTCTAGACGCTGACGAAGTTTTTGGTACGGTAGAAGCCGTTAAAACAGTTTCAGATTTATTTCTTCCGCTTTCAGGAGAGATTACAGAATTTAACGAATCTCTCGAAGACGAACCTGAAAAAGTAAACGCAGACCCTTATGGAGATGGTTGGATGGTAAAGATTAAATTCTCTGACGAATCGCAAATTGATAACCTACTATCAGCTGAAGATTATAAAGCTATTGTAGGTGCTTAAAAAATATGCATTAATCATCGCTATTGGTTACACGTTAGCACTTGTTATTGCAAGTTTAGCGAAGGTTAAAGATGTGCCAGATTTAGGCATTTCGTTCGCAGATAAAATATTTCATTTTGGTGCTTACGCCATGATGACCGTAATTTGGTTTAATTATTTTTTCACATTAAAAATGACTACCAAAGCAGAGTCTATAATCATTGCAGTCATCATAGCCGTAATTCTTGGAATGATTATTGAGTTATTACAGGGAACAATTACCGAAAGCAGGCAGGCCGATTTTAACGATGTTATAGCAAATAACATTGGTATACTCATAGCTGCGGTGATTCTTTGGTTTTTGCCAACTAAAGACGTTAAAAAGTATTAATAGCTTGTTTTTTTAGCAATTTATTAGTTAAATTAGCAAAGCACAAAACACACTATTATGGAAGCTAAAAAAAATCCGAAAGCGGATATAGGTAGAAACAGTTCATTGTATTTTGCTGTAGGTTTAGCATTAATGCTATTCTTAACAAAAACTGCAATTGATTGGAAGACTTACGATAAAGATGATTACGCTTACGAAGCGGTAAATATGGATGATGAATTAGATGAAGAAGTCCCTATTACAGAGCAAATCCAAACACCTCCACCACCTCCACCACCTCCGGCCGCGCCTGAAGTTATAGAGGTAGTTGAAGATGAAAAGGAAGTTGAAGAAACAGTAATCGAATCTACAGAAACAACTCAAGAAGAAGAAATTGTTGAGGTAGAAGAAGTAGAAGTGGAAGAAGTAGAAGAAGATATCGAGGTGCCGTTTGCAGTAATTGAAAACGTACCTGTATACCCTGGATGCGAGAGTGGCAATAACGCTGCGAAGAAAGCATGTATGTCTTCAAAAATCCAGAAGTTCGTTCAAAAAAAGTTTAATACCGAGCTTGCAAGTGAGTTAGGTCTTTCAGGAAAACAAAGAATCAGCGTTATATTTAAAATAGACAAAAACGGTAATGTTACTGGAGTGCGTTCTAGAGCACCACATCCAAGATTGGAAAAAGAAGCAGCTAGAGTAATCAATGCCTTACCGAAAATGAAACCAGGAAAACAAAGAGGTAAATCGGTAATAGTACCTTATTCTCTTCCAATTGTATTCCAAGTGCAAGACTAGTTATTAAGTACTTATTATAAAATTAAAATCCCGTCACGAATTTTCGTTGACGGGATTTCTTTTTGGTATGCTTATTGTGATTTATTCATAACATTAACATTTAAATTTTAGTATTATGAATTTTTTTACAAAAATTCGCGAACTCCTTCGGCAAAAGGAGCAAATCGTGAAAAAACCAAACAAGCATGATGCCAATTTACAAAAAAACTCAACGCTGTATTTTCAGGTTGGGTTGATTATTTGTTTGCTCACTACAAATGCATTATTCGAAATGTATTTTGAAACCAAAGTTCCTGAGGTGATTACCAGAGTTGTAGAGCCTGACCAAGAATCCTACATGTCGGAAGTGATTATTGAAAAAAAAGTAATCGCTATGGTCAAACCTAAACCAAGGCTCCCTAAAGTTCCTTCTTTTAGAGACCCAGTTGTTAGGGAAAATGATGTAGTACTAAAAGCTAAAGACCCAGTGATAGAGACACCCGAAGCTCCAGATACCCCTCCAATTGCTACTCCACCACCTGTTGTTAAACCTAAAGGGCCTATGGGTATATTAGGAGTTGAAGAAGTTCCAATCTTTCCGGGTTGTGAGGAGTTAGATGGAAATAAAGAGAGAATTAAATGTATGTCTGGTAAACTGGCTAAACTTGTACAAAGAAAGTTTGATGGAGATATTGCCGTAGAAAAGGGTCTTGAAGGTATGCAGAGGATTTCAGTGCAATTCACGATTAATAAGCTTGGTGATATTACCGATATTAGGGCTAGAGCACCTCATCCTGATCTAGAAAAAGAAGCTAAACGGGTGATGGCAAAAGTACCCAAGATGCAACCAGGTAAACAAAGTGATATACCTGTAGATGTAGTGTATTCGCTGCCAATTATGTTTAAAGTACAGAACTAATGTTATGTAGTTTAATTTAAGAACCGCCATACATTAATTGTGGCGGTTTTTTTTGATTTCCAATCCCAAAAAAATAGTATCTTCGAGCCAAGCGAATTTACTAGCTTTGAATTAAATCACAAGTGGTTGACCGTTAATTCATAATTATACGGACGCACAATCATTTTAGTTTAACCTAATGCCCATTATGGGCTTTCGTACGAAACGGATGAAGAAACTAATCCTACTTACTGCATTTATTTGCTATATAAATGTATTTTCTCAAGATAATGAATACCAGAAACCACCTGTTTTTGAAGAATGCCAATCCGAAGCAATTAATGATATAAAAGAATGTTTTAATAAAACACTTTATAAATTCATTAACGATAATTTTGAGGTTCCCGAAATAGCTCAGAATGAAAACTATAAAGGACAAATATCGGTATTGTTTGAAGTGGATAAAGAAGGCGTTTTCAATGTGTTGTATACAGATGCAATATATGATGAATTGAAAACTGAAGCTCAAAGAGTATTTGGGTTACTGCCAAAAATAACACCTTCAACATATAATGGAAATCCTACTTTCTCTCAATATTCTATTTCTATAGCAATTCCGTTAAAAGAATATAAATCTGAAATTGAAGAGCAGAAGTTAATAACAGAAGTTAATCAACTATCAGAAATTCAACAGAAAGCAAAAAAGGAGTTTGATAGCATTAAAAACTCTTTAGTCCCCTATGACGATTCGGAGTACGATAGCCAATTAAACATTCCATTTACACATACCCAATACTCCCGATTCGATAGGGAGATGAATCTTGTAGGTACAAATAGTCATACAGCAGCTAAGCCTTATGTTTATAGTGATGTATCCAAGTATTATGACTTCAAAAAAGTAAACAAAGAGTTACTAAAAGGAAGTGATTCGTGGTGGTCTAGAAAGTTATGGGATGAGCACTTGGTACAAGTCCAAGGAAAAGATTATTGGTTTACATTAGATCCAGTAATAGATTTTTCGGTTGGTAAAAACACGAATTCAGACCATGATGGTACTTTTAACAATACAAGAGGTGTTTATATTCAAGGCGGACTAGGGAAAAAACTAAACTTCTCTGCAACAGTTTTAGAGAGCCAAGGACGCTTCCCAGATTATTTCAATCAGTTTGCAGAAACATTAAAACCTTTTGGTCCCGATCCGGGAATAATACCAGGAAGAGGTATTGCAAAACGTTTTAAAAAGGATGCTTACGATTATCCAGTTGCTGAGGGGTATTTGTCTTACGCTCCAGCAGATTTTTTAAATATTCAATTTGGGCATGGCAAAAACTTTATTGGAGATGGATATCGTTCGCTTCTATTAAGTGATAATGCAACACCATATCCTTATTTAAAATTGAATACTAAGTTTTGGAAAATAAAATATACCAACACTTGGATGTGGTTAAGGGATGTGAGGCCTGAAGTTACTGAGGATGGAGCATTTTTAACTAAGTATATGGCGAATCACTATTTGAGTTGGAATGTGTCTAAGAAATTTAATTTAGGATTATTTGAATCGGTAATGTGGACCAACACCAATGATAGAGGTTTTGATATTAATTACCTAAATCCAATCATCTTTTACAGGGCTGTAGAATTTTCTACAGGACCTGACGCAGGGAATGCGATTATAGGATTGTCATCAAAGTATAAGTGGAATGATAAAGTAAACTTATATGGACAATTTATATTGGATGAATTTTCTTTAAGCGATGTTAAGGCAGGCAATAAGAGTTGGAAAAATAAGTTTGGGTTTCAATTAGGAGCAAAGTATTATAATGCCTTTGATGTGAAAAATTTATTGCTTCAGTTTGAGTATAATCAGGTGAGACCATACACTTATTCTCACAATTCAATAGTCCTAAATTATGCTCATAATTACCAGAGTATGGCGCATTTATGGAATTCCAACTTCAAAGAGGCTATTATTATAGGCAGATACCATTACAAGCGATGGTCTGCAGATGCAAAAATTGTTATCGGAACAAGAGGGTTTGATTTTAATACTACTGAAGATTCTGCAAATTATGGAGGTGATATTTTTGGAGATGAGCGAGAACGTGTAAGCGATTCAGGGATAAAAATTGGCCAAGGAAATAAAACGAATATTTTTCATGCAGAATTACAAACATCATATTTATTAAATCCACGCAATAATCTTAAAGTATTTACGTATGTCAGTTATAGGGATTTTAATCCTGAAGCCCAAACTACCGAAACTATTAAAAATAACACCTTATGGTTTAATCTTGGTGTAAGAACTGATTTGTTTAACTGGTATTTTGATTTTTAGGATATGACTGATTTCTTGCTTTTCTTTTTTTCAATGGCTTTATTGTTTTTAGCTAATAAAACATTCAATATTTCAACAAAAAAGATTAAGCAAACAGACCCTCCTTCAGATTTTAGTCAAGTAGAAAAGCCCGAGCTATTAGTTGTTAGTTTAGGATTTTTTGTTGCTGGATGTTGGGTTTTTTGGCTGTTCTTAAAAACTCAGATGTAATTAGTTTTTCAAACTTTTGTAAAAAGTCCTCCGTATTTTTTCCGATGTAATAAACCTCCAGCTATAGCCTTGTTCATCGTAGGTTTTAGTTAGGCTCTCATCATTAGCAACTTGCTCTTCTGTCTTTCCTTTTTTTATTTCAGCCTGAATAATTGCTTTAAGACCTTGCATCATTTCAAGAAAAGCAGCATATTCTTTTTTATTGGAAACTGGTCCATGTCCTGGAATAATTTTAGTTTCATCATCTATTAACATGAGAGAATTCTTTACCGCTTGTATATATCCGTTAACACTTCCGCCAGAGTTTAAATCTATATATGGGTACCAACCTTTAAAATAAGTGTCTCCGGTATGTAGTACATTACTTTCTGTGAAATATAAAATAGCATCACCATCCGTATGTGCGTTATCAGGATGGTAGATAGCAACTTCTTCACCATTCATGTGCAAACTCATTTTATCACTAAAAGTAATTACAGGAAGCGCTTCTTTAGGATTCATTGAGCCATCACGCTTTGGAGTTTCTTTCAAACGTTTTCTAACATTTGTATGAGCCATGATGATGGCACCTTCTTTTTGGAAGTTAGCATTTCCGCCTGTATGGTCACCATGCCAATGTGTGTTGGCTAAGAATTTGATTGGCTTATCACTAACGGTTCTTATAGCTTCAATTATGTTTGATGAAAGCGGTGCGAATTGGTCATCAATTACAAAAACACCATCTTCCCCAACAGATACACCAATGTTTCCGCCTTGTCCAATTAACATATAAACATGCTCTGATAGCTTATCAACTTTAATAGTAACTTCTTGATTGTTCTGAGCACAAGAAAGTGTAAATGTCATTAATAGGATACCAGAAAATAAAGTCTTTAAAAGCGTCATATGTGTATGTTTTTATGTTGGACGACTAAAATTACAAAATCTTACCATGAATTTTTAGATTAAAGAAATTAACCTAATTAATACATTGTGGAAATGTGTTTTATAGAGTATCTTTGCGGTCGCATTGAAAGCCATAAATGAGATTACTTTTGAGCAAAACTAACGCTTCCATTACATTTGCCTCGGCGATATCTAATTTTAAGGAAATAACCAAGATTCGCCTTGCGGTTAGTGTCGTTTTTTCTTCATTGGCTGGTTACCTTCTGGGAGCAGATACAGTAGATTTTAAAACGCTCTTATTACTTGCAATTGGTGGTTATTGTATGGTTGGCGCATCTAATGCTTACAATCAAATTATTGAAAGAGATTTGGACGCGTTGATGGATCGTACTAAAAACCGACCAGTGCCAGCAGGAAAAATGTCAGTTAATACAGCATTTGTCATCGCATCTATACTCACGATTCTTGGAATAGTGATTCTATATACGATTAACCCCCAAACAGCTATGTTTGGAGCGATTTCAATATTTCTATACACAAGTGTATATACACCATTAAAAACCAAAACACCTTTGTCTGTTTTTGTGGGAGCCATACCAGGTGCTATTCCGTTCATGTTAGGGTGGGTTGCAGCAACTAATGATTTCGGTATCGAACCAGGAACTTTGTTTGCGCTTCAGTTTTTCTGGCAATTCCCACATTTCTGGGCAATTGGATGGTTCTTGTATGATGATTATAAAAAAGGAGGCTTTTTCATGCTTCCAACAGGTAAGAAAGATAAAGCCACAGCAGTTCAAGTGATTATGTATACAGTTTGGACTATTATAATTTCTGTTATTCCAGTTTTTGGATTTACGGGTCAATTATATTTAACCCCAATTGCTGGAATAATAGTATTCTTGCTAGGTTTAGGAATGTTGTATTACGCCATTCTTTTGTTCAAGAAAATGACAGCAAAATCAGCAAAACAGCTCATGCTGGCTAGTGTGTCTTACATAACATTAATACAAATTGTTTACGTTTTAGATAAGTTTATAAGATAGATGGATTTAACGCAAGGTAGTTTCGAGGAGAAAAATAAGAGGGCAAAAAAAATGATGCTATGGTTTGGTATTGCATCTTTAATTATGTCTTTTGCAGGATGGACTAGTGCTTTTGTGGTGAGTAGAACACGGAAAGACTGGCTTCAGAATTTTGATTTACCAGAAGCTTTTACATGGAGTTTAGTGGTTATTCTTATTAGTAGCTTAACATTTATACTTGCGAAGCGTGCTTTAAAGTCCAATAAGCGTCAATTAACGACGATTTACTTATTGGTTACTTTAGTGTTAGGTTTGTTATTTATTGCCTTACAATTACAAGGATTTAATCAAATGGTGGCTTGGGGATATAATTTTACTGGACCAACTAGTAATATTACCATGACCTTCATTTTCTTAATCGCTGCTGTGCATATTGCGCATGTCGTTGTTGGTCTTATTTGTTTGCTAGTTGTAATTTATAATCATTTTAAACAAAAATACAATTCAAGTAATATGCTAGGTTTAGAGCTGGCAGCCACTTTTTGGCATTTTGTAGACATATTATGGCTCTATCTCTTTTTGTTTTTATATTTCATGAGATAAATAAAATGATTATTTTTGTGCAACTTTAAAAAATAGAATTTTTTTATGGATACTACAGCTGTAAGCACTGGTACTGACGGAAAAACTTGGGGTGGAGGTAATAAACCTTTAGGAGCAAGTTATGGTAAGTTGATGATGTGGTTTTTCATAGTGTCGGATGCGCTGACATTTTCAGGATTTTTGGTAGCTTATGGCTTCTCTAGATTCAAGTTTATTAACTCCTGGCCGATAGCGGATGAGGTATTTACACACGTTCCGTTTTTTCATGGAAACTACCCAATGATATATGTGGCGTTTATGACGTTCGTACTTATTATGTCTTCTGTAACGATGGTATTAGCCGTTGATGCAGGACATCATATGAAAAAGAACAAGGTAATATGGTACATGTTCTTAACCATTATAGGTGGTGCTATATTTGTAGGGTCTCAGGCCTGGGAATGGGCAACATTCATCAAAGGAGATTATAGTGCTGTACAGACTAACGGAGGTAATATCATTCAGTTTGGAGAGTACGTAGAGGTTGATGGAGAACAAAAATTCAAGAGGGTAGCTGTGTCCGATTTTGCAGTTGCAGCTGCGACCGAAAGAACGCAACACCAAAGAAAAAATGGGATATGGTACTCGGATGAGAAACCGCTTCCAGAGTTTACTGTAAGTGATGTCGTTGCTGGATTAGAAGCAAACAAAAATATTCTTGCTCGTACTCAAATCATAAACGAAGAAGGTGAAAAAACTGTGATGTCTCGCCAAGAGAGTATCGACATGATTAAGAATAACGGAAAACAAGTAGTAAGTGGAGCTAATCTTGTTATCAACGAATATGGTACAAACCTTTTTGCTGATTTCTTTTTCTTTATTACTGGATTTCACGGATTTCACGTTTTCTCAGGAGTAGTAATTAACATCATTATTTTCTTTAATGTTATACTAGGTACTTACGAACGCAGAGGTAGTTATGAAATGGTAGAGAAAGTAGGATTGTACTGGCACTTTGTAGATTTAGTTTGGGTATTTGTATTTACCTTCTTCTATCTTGTTTAATAAGATTTATTAGTTAAAAATGGCACACGCACATAAATTAGAAATATTTAGAGGTTTAATAAAATTTAAATCTAATACATCCAAAATTTGGGGTGTATTGTTATTGTTGACTATTGTTACAGCAGTTGAAGTTGTTTTAGGTATTTATAAGCCAGAAGCACTTATGGGGCAATTTTTGGGTATGAAAGGTCTTAACTGGATATTTATAATCCTCACAATTGTGAAAGCCTATTATATTACATGGGATTTTATGCACATGCGTGATGAAACAGCTGGTCTTAGACGTATGGTTGTTTGGACAGCAGTATTCCTAATTTGCTATTTGGTATTTATCCTTCTACAAGAAGGAGGTTATATAGAAAGAGTCTACGAATCAGGATTTATAAAACGAGACTTTTAACAAGTTAAAATATATGTAAAAGACGGTTTTTAAAGCCGTCTTTTTTATTTTTGCACCATGCAAAACAAAGCAATTAAAAAGAACATTGTACTCGGAATACTCTTCTTTCTTCCAGTCATGTTCTTATTGTTTTTGTATCCAGCAAAGCATAATTACAATGCGATGGATACAGTACAGGAAAACGTTCAAGAAATTGATGCTTTTTCATCTGAAAACGATGAGAAAATTACGTTGCAAGATAATATTACGGTGCTTCATTTTCTTGGAAGTAAACCAATGGATAAGAGTATAGCAACTCTTAATCTGAGTCAGATGATTTATGGAAAATTTAAAGGATTTAAAAGATTTCAAATAGTATCTCTAGTATCAAATGATGTCGACAAAGCTGAAGTTGAAAAATTGAAGAATGAAATCGGTAAATATGACGATTTAAAATATTGGAAGTTTGTTTACGGACATCCGCAAGACATTCAGAAAGTATATACCAGCTTAGGAGAAACGTTAAGCTTAGATGAAAACTTGTCTTCTGATAAAGTATATATAATAGATAAAGAGCGCAGTCTTAGAGGACGACTGGATGATAGGACGGATAAAGAAATAGAAAAAGACTCTAAGGTTTATAAATTAAGAGGATACGATTGCATAAGTATTGATGTTTTGAAGAATAAAATGAGTGACGATTTGCGCGTGTTATTTACAGAGTATCGTCAAAAAAGAAAAGGTAATTTTGACTCTTCTTCAAGAAGAGCAGAAGATTTAAAAGACAGTAATGAGCAAGACTAATTATTCATACGTTGGAATTTCATTTATTATTCTAGTTTTTGGTATTATTTTCATTCCTAAAATAATCAATAGAATATCGGGGGAGGATATTGTTAGGGAGGACAGTAGAAGTCAAGACATAAGTAAGCAGATTAACAAAAAATCTGACCTTATGTTTATCGAAGTTAATGGAGAACCAAAAAAAGTCCCTAATTTCAGTTTTACAAACCAAAATGGAAAGACTGTAACTCAGGATGATTATAAAGGAAAAGTATATGTTGTCGAGTTTTTTTTCACAACCTGTCCTACGATTTGTATTCCGATGAATTTAAACTTGATACAAGTTCAGAATGCATTCAAGGATGAAGCTAATTTTGGTATAGCTTCTTTTTCCATAATGCCAGAAACAGATACACCAGAAGTGCTTAAAAAATATGCAGACGATTATGGTGTAACCAATCCTAACTGGCATTTAATGACTGGAAACAGAGATTACATATACGAATTGGCTAATGCAGGATTTAATCTTTACGCAGCTGAGAACCCAGATGTTGAAGGAGGATTCGAACATTCGGGCTATTTTGCATTAATAGATAAAAATGGTTTTATACGAAGTAGAACAGATAATTTTGGTAATCCTAAAGTCTATTACAGGGGTACTGTGACAGAAGAACAGAAATATAATGATGATGGAGAAGAGCAAGAAATCAGTATTCTAAAAGAGGATATTGCTAAATTACTTAAAGAATAAAATCCCTGTCACATCGAGCGGAGTCGAGATGTTAAGGATGTGAAATATTATGAGTACACAACAAACTACAGAAGCAGAAAAAAAATATAATAAATGGATATGGATTTTGTCTATAGTTATCCCGGTTGTTGTGGCTATTTTGTTTGGTGTCAAGATTCCTAATGTAGAGCCCCTATCTTTTTTACCGCCAATTTATGCTACTGTAAATGGTATTACAGCAGTTTTGCTTTTAATTGCTTTGTGGGCTATTAAAAATGAAAAAAGAACACTTCATGAAAACCTTATGAAGACAGCGATTGCCTGTTCTGTACTTTTTTTAGTGATGTATGTAGCATACCACATGACAAGCGACTCAACTAAATTTGGTGGAGAAGGAACTATAAAATATGTGTATTACTTTATTTTGTTGACTCATATTTTACTCTCTATTATTGTTATTCCGTTTGTGTTAATTACCTATGTGAGAGCATTGGCTCAAAGTTTTGAACGTCATAAAAAAATAGCTCGTATTACGTTTCCTTTATGGCTATATGTGGCTATATCTGGCGTTATTGTTTATTTAATGATTTCACCATATTACGCATGAAAAAATATGTCTTAATATTGATTCTACTTTTCTTAGTAATAACACCGGCAGAAGCGCAATGTGCCATGTGTCGAGCTGTCTTAGAAAGTGAAGAAGGTCAAGGCACTGCAAAAGGCGTTAATGATGGTATTGTGTACCTCATGGTTATACCATATTTGTTAGTTGGTGGGTTAGGCTATTTTATATATAGAATCCTATCAAAAAAGGAAAAAACGACTAATTAATTAGTATTTCATTTTTTATCCAATAAATTCTGTAACATTTTCAGGATTTACGAGTCTTAAGTATATCATCAATCAATCAATTAATTCTTAACAGTTTATTGGCATAAACTCAAGAGGCTTATCCGTAAAATTGTAGAAGCTAACCGTCAATCAATGATTTCAATAAAAGATCTTCATAAGTCTTACACTACCGGAAGTAATTCTTTACATGTCTTAAAAGGAATAAACTTCGATGTTAACGAAGGAGAATTAGTATCCATAATGGGGTCTTCAGGTTCTGGAAAATCTACCTTATTAAATATATTAGGAATGCTGGATGAAGCTGATGAGGGTAATTATACCTTAGATGGCGTTCACATTAAAAATCTAAATGAAAAAGTAGCTGCCCAGTACCGAAATAAATTCCTCGGATTTATTTTCCAATCCTTTAATCTTATCAACTACAAAAGCGCGCTAGATAATGTGGCAATGCCATTGTATTATCAAGGTGCAAAACGCAAAGAACGTAACGAGCGTGCCATGTATTATTTGGAAAAAGTAGGCTTAGCAGATTGGCATCACCATTTACCAAGCGAATTATCTGGTGGGCAAAAACAGAGAGTTGCTATAGCAAGAGCTTTGGCTAGTGACCCAAAAGTACTTTTAGCAGATGAGCCAACAGGAGCCTTAGACAGTAAAACCTCTCATGAAGTTATGGAACTCATACAAGGCATAAATGATGAAGGTAAGACAATATTAATAGTAACCCACGAAGACGATATAGCACACATGACTAAGCGTATCGTTAATTTGCGAGACGGACTTATTATTGATGATATAAAAGTGAATCAAGTAAAAATATCCGCAAATGTTTAGTGTAGAACGTTGGCAAGAAATATTTGAAACTATCGGTAAAAACAAATTGCGAACATTTTTAACTTGCCTTTCTGTGACCTCAGGAATCTTTATTCTGGTTATTCTATTAGGCTTTAGTAGCGGCATTCAAAAAGGTGTAAAAACACAATTTGAACAAGATGCTACAAATCGAATATCGGTAAGGACAAGAGTAACTACCAAAAGCTATAAAGGTTTAAACCCAGGAAGATTTATACAATTACGAAATAACGATTTTGAAGAAATTAATACTAAATACTCCGATAAACTAGAGTATAAAACATCCATATATAATATTTGGGGCAGTCAAATCACTTATAAGGGAGAAAGTGGTAATTACAGACTTGAAGGTGTTTTACCAGATCAGCAATTCATAGAAAATGCATCATTAGTTTCCGGTAGATTTTTAAATAAAAATGATATTGAGGAGTCCAGAAAGGTTGTTATCATAGGGAATCAGGTTAAAAAGGACTTATTCAAAAAACAAAACCCTATTGGAGAAACCGTGTCAATTTTTGGAGTTAATTTCAATATAGTAGGTGTGTATACGGATCCAGGTGGACAAAGAGAAGAAACAAGAGTGTTTATCCCGATTACTACTGCTCAAATAGCATTTAATGGCGGTGATAAAATACGTTCTTTAGCATATACAGTTAAAATGTCTGACGATTTTGACGAGGCAGTTGCTCTATCTGATCAACTCGCTAGTAGTTTAGAAACAGATATAAAAGCAAAACATTCGGTAGCTCCAGATGACCAGGCAGCTGTTAGAGTTTATAATACTCTGGAAGAAGCCAAAAAAATCTATAGCTTGATAGCAACAATTCGAAATGTATTCTGGTTTATTGGTATTGGGACAATTATAGCTGGTGTTGTTGGTGTTAGTAATATCATGCTGATTATTGTTAAAGAACGCACTAAAGAAATAGGTATTCGTAAAGCTATCGGAGCATTACCTAGTTCTATAGTA
>CALDUJ010000209.1 GCA_937923735.1 uncultured Flavobacteriaceae bacterium
GCATTAATTACTCTTTTATTGTTAAATCTGAAAACTTTTACGACTAAAGCCATATCCAACTAATTATTGAATGGCAGTACAAGATATTTCTACCTACTCTTTTAAAGATATTTTTTCCCTTAGTGTCGTTGATTTCGAAAAAGCCTGCGTTGTAAATCAGCCAGAACAAATAGACTCCTATAGTATTTATTGGATTAAAGAAGGTAAAGGCACGTATAACATAGATTTCGAAAGCTTTTCTTTTGATGATAATGTGCTTTTTTTTCTATCGCCTGGACAAGTATTCTCTGTGGATTCAGAAAAAATAAAGGAAGCTTACAAATTGACTTTTGTTCAAGATTTCTATTGTATACAAACACATGACAAAGAGGTGGCTTGTAATGGCGTACTCTTTAATAATGTTTACGACACTCCTTTTATTAAACCATGTGAGAGCGACACTAAAAAACTCAGTTTTATATTAGAAAGCTTGATAGATGAATTCAAGAATACTGAAACGGCACAGTATGATATGTTGCAAGCTTACTTAAAACAATTCATCGTTCATTCCGTAAGAATCCAGAAAGAGCATTACCCGATAAAAGACAATCTTGACAGCAAACTTTTTAAAGATTTTAGCCTTTTAGTAGAGCAAAACTACAAGACACTACATTCGGTTACAGACTATGCTAATCGTCTTGGTTTATCTCCAAAGTCGTTAACCAAACACTTTCAAAAAATAGGTAGCCAAACACCTAGCGATTTCATTAAGAACAGAATTATACTTGAAGCCAAGCGCCAACTTATTTATACAGACGATTCAGTAAAACAAATAGCCTACAGTTTAGGCTTTAATGATTCGGCTTATTTTACAAGATTCTTCAAAAAAGCGACTGAAAAGTCACCTCTTCAATTCAAAAAAGACCAAAAAAACTAGGCTGTCCAAGCATTAGGAACTTTTGTCCATTTTTTCACCCTACATGCTGTCGCATATTTGCATTGTAATTAAAACAATACGATATGAGCACAACAGAAATAAATCAATGTCCGAATTGTTGGGGATATCAAGAATATGATCAAAGTCAACCTGACAGGATATTGTGTGAATGCCCAAAAGAGAATAATTAAAACAAATATTAATAAGATTCCTGCCTTCGCAGGAATGATAAAAACAGAAATCATGAGTACAAGAATTGAAACATTAAACCCGGAAACAACAACAGGAAAATCAAAAGAATTGTTCGACGCAGTTCAGAATAAATTAGGATTTATTCCAAACCTAATTAAGGTTTTCGGAAACTCTCCAGCGACTTTACAAACCTATTTAAGTTTAGGAGAATTAACTGCAAGCGGAAACTTCACTAATAAATTCAGAGAGCAACTAGCTTTAGCTATTGCAGAAGAAAACGCATGCAACTACTGCTTATCTGCTCATACAGCTATCGGTAAGATGAATGGCTTAACAGAAGAGCAAACAGAACAGAGTAGACAAGGCATAGCTGCAGACGCAAAGGCACAAGCTGGCTTACAGTTCGCTCAATCAGTCACGAAAAACAGAGGTCAAGTATCTTCTGAAGAGATTCAGAAAGTAAAAGACGCTGGTTATAATGATGGTGATGTTTTAGAAATCGTTTTGAATGTCGTTTCTAACACCTTAACAAATTATGTAAATCACATTGCTGAAACAGAAGTAGATTTCCCATCTGTAGAAACAGGAAAATTTACAGTAACAGCAAACTAATTAATAACAACAATTTTTAAAACAGATTCCTGCTTGCATTTCGACTACGCTCAATGTGACAGCAGGAATGACAAAAACACTTAATTATGAAAAATTTAATAGTAGGATTATTTTTAGTAGCATTTACTTTTACCGCTACTGCTCAAGACAAAATGATGAAAGATGCTGTAAAAACAGTCTCTTTAGAACAAACAAAAGGAGAATTCACACAGAAAGCCTTGACATTAACTGAAGGAACCTATGTTTTTGAAGTTACAAATACTAACGCTGCACCTAAGGTAGGTTTAGTATTAATAAAAGACGGAACAGATGCTTCGGATGCTAAAAATCACATTGCAGAAGCATATGTAACAAAAGCCGTCGAGGTTGGTAAAACAGAATCTTCAAAAGAAGTGTCGCTAAAAAAGGGGACTTACAAATACTTTTGCCCTTTAAATCCAACACCACAGTACACTCTTGTCGTAGAGTAGTTTTAGTTTAATTGATTAGTAGTAAAAACCCATTTTCAAATTTTGAAAGTGGGTTTTAGTAGTTACGCTTATCGTGTTTGAGTATGATTTCGTTCCGTGTTTCAGCAACTAATTTAGCAAATACAAACCAAGTAGAAAATCCGCAAGGATTTTGCAAGTAGGCAAGTACTAACAATTAATTATACTCGCTGTTGGCAAATCGTTTAATTGAATATTTTTATGTATTCAGGAAACCAATATTGTTTTCCTCTTTTTGCACCTGTTAATTCTTGCAGTATTTCTAGTTGTTCTAATTCACCAATTAATTTATAAACAGAAGGCATTGAAAGACCAGTTATATTTTTTACTTTTTGTGCATCAATGAGAGGATGCTGATACATGTGATTCATAATAGTTCTGCCATTATTCATTCTACTGCCTAATTTTTGCAACTTTTCATCAACATCTTTTTGAAGTTTTAGAATCTTATCAAATGTTTTTATACTACTTTTAGCTGTTTCTATAACCCCAACAAGAAAGAATTTAAACCACTGTTGTATATCACTTTGTTCTCTTACTCGAGTTAAATTATCATAATATAAATTTCTGTTTCTTTCGAAAAAATCTGACAGATAGAGTATAGGTTTTTTTAGTATTTCTTTTTCTACCAAATAAAGAGTAATCATTAATCTACCAACACGCCCATTTCCATCTAAAAATGGGTGTATTGTTTCAAATTGATAATGAATTAGTGCTATTTTCAACAAATCCGGGAGTATTATTTCTTTATTGTGAGCAAATTTTTCTAAATCACTCATTAGATCTCCAATATCAGATTTATTTGGAGGTATAAATATGGCATCTGATATTGACGCACCACCTATCCAATTTTGACTTGACCTAAATTCCCCAGGAATTTTATGTTTACCCCTTACTCCTTGTAATAATATTTTGTGAGCCTGTTTTATTAGTCTGGAAGAAAAAGGAATTTCCTTTAAACTTTCTATAGCAGTATATAGAGCCTTTATATAATTTTGAACTTCTTCCCAGTCATCTCTTTTTTCTTCTGAAATGTCAGATTTACTTTGTAATGCATCTGCTATATTAGTTTTTGTACCTTCAATTTTACTCGATTGGGTCGCTTCTTTTAAAACGTGCATACTTATAAATAGTTCTATATTAGGAATGTATTCTGAATACATATCTAATCTTCCCAATTGCCTATCTGCTTTGCTCAAAAGGCTGATGACTTCTGTATCATCTAATAACCATTGGCGATTTATTTTTTCTGGAGAGAAACTTTTAAATGTACCTTGACTTATATATTTGCCAGAATTAAAATTCTTCATTTTTTTTTAATCAAAAATATTTCTTATTTAATAAAAAAGCAAAAAACTTAATTAAGATATTGATTAAATTAAAAAATGAGTAAAAATATTAAATAGTAATAATAATAATTTAATGTTTGCCAATGTTAAGATAAGGTCAGTAACCATTGACTTTATCTGTTGTTAAGCGAAGTTAGAGGAAATTACATCAAGAATCAAACTAAATCATCTTTCAATAAATTTAGACTTTTGTTAACTAGGATGTAACACAGAAAATACTAGTTTTAGAAAAACAACTAATCATGAAACACTTTATCATACTAATTCTCGCACTTACATTTTCTTTTTCGGCACTAGCTCAAGACAAAGAAAAAGCTTTAAAAGATGTTGAAACTACTGCCTATAATTACATTGATGTCTTTTATAAAGTCGATACTACATTAGCTCATAAAAGCATCCATAAAGACTTGAGAAAAGTAGGTTGGTATTACAATGGAGAAAAGAAAGCCTATTCTGGTGCTTTGGAAATGCCTTTTGATAAACTTATTGACCTAGCCAAAAAATGGAATGCTAAGGGAGACAAAGTTACAGACAGCACTCCAAGAGAAGTAAAGGTCTTGGAAGTATCCGACAAAATTGCTGTTGCCAAAGTAACGGCCGCTTGGGGTATTGACTATTTAAATATGGTAAATACAGACGACGGCTGGAAAATCATCAATATTGTTTGGCAATCGAAGCCTAAGTTTTCGTTGGAGGAGTAAGTTTATTTTATTGACTGTTAATAACTAAGACTCACCAAATGGTGAGTTTTATATTTTCAGGTCTTATATTTAAAAATATGAATAGACTTTTTATAATTGGAAATGGATTTGATTTAGCGCAAGGATTACCCACTTCTTATAATCACTTCATTGATGATTTTTGGATTAATTTAAAAGCAAGATATAAAGAAGAGGCAATAAAAAAGCTAGTTTTTGTTAGTGAAAGCAATGATGTTTTTCTTAAAATAAATACAATTGAAAATTATGATGATGTTATTGTAAACATTAAAGAAAGGGCAAAAGAATACAGTCAATTCTATGACGCTTCAAAGCATGAATATTACGTGGCTAAAAATCGTTATCAACCAATATTTAAATTTCAAAATGATTTTTTTAAACACATAAATATTAAGAAATCAATTCAAAATTGGGTTGATATTGAGAATGAATACTATAAAAAATTGAAAGCTATTGCGCAATCTGCTAAAGCATCAATTGAACCAGCCAAAAGTCAAGTTATAAAGTTAAATGAAGAATTTGAACAAATTAAATTATTGCTTGAACAATACTTAATTGATGAAGTAGTTAATAAATTCGAACTTTACAGTAACAATAATCCACAGAAATGGACTAAAATATATAATATTTTAAGGCCAATATCTATATATAACAATGAGGCAACATTGCTTGAAGAATTTACTAGTCATGAAGACAAAACTGAAATTCAAAATATTTTTAATATTGAAAAAATTGAACGTCAATCCAATAAGCCATTTTCTCTTTTATTAAATTTTAATTACACTCCTTCATTAGGCATTTACCTAGATACTTTGAAAAAAAGTAAAGTAAATTTTAGTATAAGTCACATTCACGGACATCTTAATGATTCGTTAAATCGAATTAATTTTGGGTTTGGAGACGAAATGGATGAAGACTATAAAGCAATTGAAAATGTTGACGATAATGAATATTTAAAATTCTTTAAATCATTTCAGTATTCTGAAACTAAAAATTATCACGGGATTTTGAACTATATAAATGGTAATAAATTCCAAGTATGTATTTTAGGCCATTCATGTGGGCTTTCTGATAGAACATTGTTAAATACAATTTTCGAACATGAGAACTGTAGGTCAATTAAAGTCTATTATTATGAAAAGGGTGAGATAGATAACTATACAGACATAATCCAAAATATTTCTAGGCATTTTGATGATAAAAAGAAAATGCGAGAAAAGTTAGTTCCAAAAGTTCTTTCTAGTCCTTTTCCACAAGAATTTAAGTTCACAAAAAAAGCAGTTGCTAGTTAGTTCATCAACTCCTCAATCTCATCAGCTTCAATTGGGATATTACGCATCAAATTAAAAGGTTCTCCAGACTTCTGGATAACAACATCATCTTCTAATCTAATCCCAAAACCTTCTTCTGGAATATATATACCTGGTTCTACTGTAAACACATTATTAGCTTGCATAGGTTCGGTAAGTATGCCGTAGTCATGAGTATCTAATCCCATATGATGGCTCGTGCCGTGCATAAAGTATTTTTTATAAGCTGGCCAGTCTGGATTTTCGTTTTTAACATCAGTTTTATCGATAAGTCCAAGTCCTAGTAACTCAGAAGTCATCAGTTTACCAACCTCAACATGGTAAGGCTCCCAAAGCTCACCAGGAACAAGCATTTTTGTTGCCTCATCCTTGACTCTCAAAACTGCATTGTACACTTCTTTTTGACGCTTTGTAAACTTGCCAGAAACAGGAATAGTACGCGTCATGTCACTTGCATAATTAGCATATTCCGCACCAACATCCATGAGGATTAAATCACCTGCTTTGCATTGCTGGTTATTCTCTATATAGTGCAATACATTTGCATTATTACCAGAAGCGACGATGGGTGTATAGGCAAACTTCTTAGAACGATTTCTTAAAAATTCGTGCATGTATTCTGCCTCAATTTCGTACTCCCAAACACCAGGTTCTACAAACCCTAAAACACGACGAAATCCTTTTTCGGTAATATCGCAAGCTTGTTGTATTAAATCGATTTCGATTTGGTCTTTAACCGAACGAAATCTTTGTAATATTGGGTTGCTTTTAGCTACTGTGTGCGCTGGATATTTATCTTTTAACCATTTTGTAAAACGGTCTTCTCTGGTTTCAGTTTCTACAGAAGCTCTATAATGCTCGTTTGTATTAATATAAACAGTACCACATTGCGTCATAAGCTCGAACATGATTTTCTCCATATCCTGAAGCCAATAGACTGTTTTTATGCCGCTAGTTTTTAATGCTGCTTCTTTAGTGAGTTTTTCACCTTCCCAAACAGCAATATGCTCATTGGTTTCTTTTAAAAATAATATCTCTCTATGCTTTTCTTTTGGGCAATCAGGAAATAAAACCAATATGCTTTCTTCTTGATCCACACCACTCAAATAAAAAATATCGCGATGCTGCTCAAAAGGCATGGTACTATCTGCACTTATAGGATAGATGTCGTTAGAATTAAAAACGGCTAAACTACTCGGCTTCATTTTAGCCATGAAATTCTTACGATTCTTTATAAAAAGTTGACTGTCTATTGGGTGGTACTTCATGAGAATTTGATTTTAATCAAAAATAGAGATTTTAAAAATTACCTCATAAAAAAAGCAGCCCTAAAGCTGCTTTTGTTTTATCTCTGAATAATGAATTATCCTTTGTTCATGGCGTTCTTTATGGCACCTATAATAGCCATTACTACACCACCACCAACGCCGCCACCAGCAACGCTACCGAGAATGCTTCCTAAATCCATACTTGTAGATGCTTCAGCAGCTTCAGCGCCACCCATACCTAGCATACCAAGGATAGTGCCTCCTAGTCCTCCTCCTAAAATACCTACTACAGAATTCCATAGAGATCCAAGAGAAAGATTTTTCATTAGCGAACCTGCTAGGTTACCACCTACAGCTCCACTGACTAGTTGAATAATTAAAGGTAAATACTCTTCCATTTTAATAAGGTTTATTAGTTAATTAAGTGTTAAATTTAATTAAATTTTTCTACTGTTTAACGTTTTCATTAAATAATCGATAAATTTTTAATCAAAAATTTGAATATTTTTAATTTTCGAGTACATGAAATTATAAATTTTCCATGTTAAACTATCTTAAAAATTTTTGTTGACTTTAACAGTTTCTATAATTTGTTGTCTTAAACTAACCGCATATGAAAATCAACAAACTTTTCTCATTAATCCTCATTTTTTCGTCCTTTTTATTGTACGGACAACAACCAGCTACAACATCTTCTGAGGTTCAAAAAGCATTAGCTCAAAAAAAACAAATGATGGAAACATCGCTAGTTAAGAATGTTCCTTTTAAAAATATTGGGCCATCTATCATGTCTGGTCGTGTCGTTGATATTGATGTCAATCCAGAGAATACAGCCGAATTTTATGTAGGTTACGCTTCTGGCGGTGTTTGGCATACAGTTAATAACGGAACCACTTTTAGCCCAATATTAGACTCGTCAGATACTCAGAATGTAGGCGATATTGCTGTTGATTGGAAAAACAGAATTATTTGGGTAGGTACGGGAGAAAATAATTCGTCACGTTCTTCCTATGCTGGAATTGGCATCCTAACATCTGATGACAATGGTAAGACTTGGGAGAACATGGGACTGAATGATTCTCATCATATAGGTAGAATTCTTATTAATAAACAGAATCCTGAAGAAGTTGTAGTCGGGGTTACCGGACATTTATACTCTCCGAATAACGAGAGAGGTATTTATAAAACTACAGATGGTGGTAAAACATGGACTCAGAAATTATTTGTAGATAATATGAGCGGTATTATTGATGTCGCGCACGCTCCTGACAATTTTGACATCATGTATGCGGCTTCTTGGACAAAAGACAGAAAAGCTTGGAATTTTGATGGCAGCGGAAACAACTCTCATATATTTAAAAGTACAGATGGCGGTGATACTTGGAATAAAATCTCGACTGCTTCAAGTGGATTTCCAACTGGACAAGGTGTAGGTCGTATCGGTTTAGCTGTTTACGATGATAGCACAGTGTATGCATTTCACGACAGTCAATTCCGAAGACCTTCCGATGGAAAGAAAAACGATTCTAAAAAAGGCTTAACAAAAGACAGTTTTAAGACCATGAGTAATTCTGAATTCTTGAATTTAGATGATAAAAAGCTTGATAGATTTTTGAAAACAAATGGATTTCAAGAAAAATATCGTGCTCAAAATGTCAAGCAAATGGTTAGAAGTGGTAATGTAAAACCCATTGATATAGCTAAGTATTTGGAGAATGCCAACTCGCTTTTATTTGATACTCCCGTGATTGGTGCAGAGGTTTATCTAAGTACTAATGGCGGAACAAACTGGACAAAAACTCATAGTGGTTATTTAGACAACATCTATTATAGTTATGGTTATTATTTTGGAGAGATTCGAGTGGACCCGCAAAATAAAGATGCCATATATATCATGGGTGTTCCTATTTTAAAATCGAAAGATGGAGGTAAGAACTTTACATCCATAAGCAAAGAAAATGTGCATTCAGATCATCAGGCGCTATGGGTAAATCCTAAAGTTTCTGGGCATTTAATTAACGGAAACGATGGTGGATTAAACATGACCTATGATGATGGCGAGAACTGGATAAAGCTTAACGAACCATCTGTAGGACAATTTTATGCCATAAATATTGACAACCAAAAACCCTATCATGTTTATGGAGGTTTGCAAGACAATGGCGTTTGGGTAGGCCCTCACAATGCACAGGAAAATAAGTCTTGGCATCAGCGAGGCGAATATCCTTGGAAAGGCATTATGGGAGGTGATGGTATGCAAGTTGAAATAGATTCTCGCGATGCTGATATTGTTTATACAGGGTATCAATTCGGAAATTATTTTAGAATTAACAGAGCGTCTGGAGATAGAAAATATATTCAGCCGAAGCACAAACTAGGTGAAAGTCCTTACCGTTTTAATTGGCAAACACCTATATTATTATCTCCACATAATCAGGACATTTTATATTTAGGGGGGAATAAATTGATGCGTTCCATGAATCAAGGTGATGATTGGCAAGCCATTAGTGATGATTTAACTACTGGAGGAAAAAAGGGCAACGTTGCTTACGGAACTTTAACAACTATTAGCGAATCACCTTTTCAGTTTGGTTTAATTTATACTGGCAGCGATGATGGCTATGTACAGTTAACTAAAAATGCCGGAGGCAACTGGTCAAGAATTTCGGATACTTTTCCAAAAGATTTGTGGGTAAGTCGCGTCATCGCTTCACAGCATAAAAAAGAACGTGTTTATGCGACTTTGAATGGTTATCGTTGGGACGATTTCAAGCCTTATATATATGTTAGTGATGACTACGGACAGACTTGGACAAACATCAGCTCAGGTATTCCTTGGTCGCCTGTGAATGTTATTAAAGAAGATTCTGAAAATGAAAATATTATTTACGTTGGAACAGATAATGGCGCTTATATTTCTTTTGATAAAGGAGCGCATTGGGAAGCCTTTAGCCACGGATTACCAAATGTTGCTGTACATGATATTGTGATTCAGCCAGAAGCAAAAGATATCCTTCTAGGCACTCATGGTCGTAGTATTTACAAAGCAGATCTCGAGGCTTTACAAGAATTTGGGAAAGGCATTATTAAAAATTCAATAAAAGTTTTCTCAACGAAATCTGTTAAGTCATCAAGGCGTTGGGGCAATTCATTTGGCTGGAGCGAACCTTTTGAGCCTTCAACCACCTTTGCATTCTTTAGTAATTCGTCAGGAAAACAAACCGTAAGATTATTATCAGACAGAGGTACTGAGTTAAATTCATTTTCAGTAGATGTTGACAAAGGTTTTAATTTTTTGGATTATGATTTAAGTATTTCAGAAAAAACTAAAAAAGCCTTGATGAAAGAAAACACGAGTGTAGATATCA
The DNA here is from genome assembly GCA_937923735.1 of uncultured Flavobacteriaceae bacterium. GTDB lineage: Bacteria > Bacteroidota > Bacteroidia > Flavobacteriales > Flavobacteriaceae > JABABD01. The sequence goes on from CALDUJ010000209.1 coordinate 10,223, forward strand.
AGAAAGCGCAGAATAGAAAATTCTACTTGCCAAAAGGTAATTATATAGTACAAATTGGCTCTAGTAAAAAAACATTTGAGGTGAAATAAGTTTAACCTTGTTTAAGAAAACACCTAGGATTTATAGAAAATCTCAGAATTCATTAAACACTTCTTAAACGATTACTTAAATCTATTCTAAATAGATTCTTATCGATGGTTATTGTTTGTTAAAGACCTGCTTATGGCGTATTTTTGTTACAATTCTAATTAACTACAAAATACGATGAGCGGAATTTTAAATTCTTCGATTGGAAGAAAGTTTGCCATGGCACTTTCGGCACTCTTCCTAATGATTTTTTTATTACAACATTTTGCAATTAACATACTGTCTGTTTTTAGCCCTGATACTTTTAACGAAGCCTCGCATTTTATGGGGACGTTTTGGGCAGTCCAGTATTTATTACAACCTGTTTTAATTTTCGGAGTGATTTTCCATTTTGTAATGGGCTTTGTTCTAGAAATAAATAATAACAAAGCAAGAAAAGTAAGCTACGCCAAGAGTAAAGGTTCGGCCAATTCGTCATGGATGAGCAGAAATATGTTATTAACTGGCTTGGTCATTTTAGCATTTATGGTGCTTCACTTCATAGATTTTTGGATTCCAGAAATAAATGTGAAATATATTCAAGGTGATATGTCGGGTTTAATAAATCCTGATGCTGCCGATAGCGGATTTAGATATTATGAAGAGTTACACCATAAGTTCGAAAGCCCTCTAAGGGTCGGAGCTTATGTAATTGCCTTTATCTTGCTAAGTCTTCATCTATTGCATGGTTTTAACTCTGCATTTCAATCTGTTGGGGCAAATAATAAATATACTAAAGGGCTAAAAGGATTTAGTAAAGTGTATGCTATTGGTATTCCATTAGGCTTTATATTCATTGCATTATTCCATCACCTTAACCACTAAAAAATATCTAATATGGCTTTAGATTCTAAAATACCTAAAGGTCCACTCGCAGACAAGTGGACCAATCATAAAAACAATATTAATTTGGTTAATCCAGCCAACAAGCGTCTTATAGATGTTATTGTTGTTGGTACAGGTTTAGCAGGGGGTTCTGCTGCTGCTACTTTAGCAGAATTAGGTTATAATGTAAAAGCATTTTGTTTTCAAGACTCCCCGCGTCGTGCACACTCTATTGCAGCGCAAGGAGGAATTAATGCTGCAAAAAACTATCAAGGCGATGGAGATTCTACTTACCGTTTGTTTTACGATACTGTAAAAGGAGGCGATTATAGATCTCGCGAAGCTAACGTACATCGTTTAGCTGAAGTCTCAACAAATATTATCGATCAATGTGTGGCTCAGGGGGTTCCCTTCGCTCGTGACTATGGAGGTCTTTTAGATAATCGTTCTTTTGGAGGTGTTTTAGTTTCACGTACATTCTATGCCAAAGGGCAAACAGGTCAGCAATTATTGTTAGGAGCTTACTCTGCAATGAATCGCCAAATAGGCCGTGGAAAAATAAAAATGTATACACGTCATGAAATGTTAGACGTTGTAATTGTAGATGGAAAAGCTAGAGGAATAATTGCACGTAACTTAGTTACCGGCGAGATAGAAAGACATTCAGCACATGCGGTAGTATTAGGTACTGGAGGTTATGGTAACGCATTTTATTTATCTACTTACGCCATGGGCAGCAATGTAACTGCAGCATGGAAAGCTCATAAACGTGGGGCTTATTTTGCAAATCCATGTTATACTCAAATTCACCCAACATGTATTCCTGTTTCTGGAGATCATCAATCCAAATTAACATTGATGTCCGAATCTCTTAGAAATGACGGACGTATATGGGTGCCAAAACATAAAAAAGATGTAGAAGCAATTCGTGAAGGTCGTCTAAAACCAACGCAATTAGCTGAAGAAGATCGCGATTATTACTTAGAGCGTCGTTATCCAGCCTTTGGAAACTTAGTGCCTAGAGATGTCGCATCTAGAGCAGCTAAAGAACGCTGTGATGCTGGTTACGGAGTAAATAAAACAGGTGAAGCCGTGTATTTAGATTTCGCATCTGCATTTATGCGTTATGGGAAAGAGCAGGCACATGTAAAAGGATTAGATGAAAATGATGAAGCACTAGTTAAAAAACTTGGTCAAGAAATTGTAAGGAACAAATACGGTAATTTATTCCAGATGTACGAGAAAATTGTAGACCAAAACCCTTACGAAACGCCAATGATGATTTATCCTGCAGTACATTACACAATGGGTGGTATTTGGGTGGATTATAATTTAATGACTTCGGTTCCTGGTTTATACGCGATTGGTGAAGCCAATTTCTCCGATCATGGTGCCAACCGCCTTGGGGCTTCAGCTCTAATGCAAGGTTTAGCGGATGGTTATTTTGTACTGCCTTATACTATAGGTGATTATTTAGCCGATGATATTCGTACTGGGCCAATCTCAACAGACTCAAAAGAATTTGATGAAGCTGAGAAAAACGTTACCGAAGTAATCAATAAATTGATTAATAATAACGGTACTAAATCAGTAGACCATTTTCATAAACGTTTAGGTAAAATCATGTGGAACAAATGTGGTATGGCCAGAAACGAAAAAGACCTCAAAGAAGCCATCGCAGAAATCGCTGAGTTAAGAGCGGAATTCTGGAAAGACGTCAAGATTCCGGGTGAAGCCAACGAGTACAATGAAGAATTAGCAAAAGCAGGTCGTGTTGCAGATTTCCTTGAATTAGGCGAATTATTTGCTAAAGATGCTCTAGTAAGAGAAGAATCTGCTGGAGGCCATTTTAGGGAAGAATACCAAACACCTGAAGGTGAAGCGATGCGTCGCAAAGAATTTCAATTTGTATCCGCATGGGAATACAAAGGAGAACCAAAAGACGCCGTCTTGCATAAAGAAGACCTGGTGTACGAGAATATAGAAGTTAAAGAGAGAAGTTACAAATAAAAAGAGCTATGAATTTAACACTAAAAATATGGCGTCAAAAAAACGCCAATGATAAAGGAAAGATAGTCGATTATAAAGTCAACGACGTATCACCCGATATGTCATTCCTAGAAATGCTAGATGTTTTAAATCAAGATCTTATTGATAAAGGTGAAGAGCCTGTTGCCTTTGATCATGATTGTCGCGAAGGTATTTGTGGGTCTTGCTCTATGTATGTCAATGGGCAAGCACATGGGCCAGACTCCATGGTTACGGTATGTCAATTACACATGCGCAGTTTTAATGATGGTGATACTATTTATATAGAGCCATGGAGAGCAACTGCTTTTCCAGTAATAAAAGATTTAATTGTAGATAGAAGTGCTTTTGATCGTATACAACACGCCGGTGGATTTATTTCGGTCAATACTTCTGGTAATACTCAAGATGCAAATGCCATCCCAATCGAGAAAGAAAATGCAGACAGAGCTTTTGATGCAGCAACATGCATCGGTTGTGGTGCTTGTGTAGCTAGTTGTAAGAACTCTTCTGCGATGCTGTTCGTATCAGCTAAGGTATCTCAATTTGCCTTATTGCCACAAGGCCAAGTAGAAGCTACAGATCGTGTCTTAAATATGGTTAAGCAAATGGATGAAGAAGGTTTTGGCAACTGTACCAACACTGGAGCTTGTGAAGTAGAATGCCCTAAAGGCATTTCTTTAGAGAATATAGCACGTATGAATCGTGAGTATTTAAAGGCAAGTTTAAAAGGATAATGCATCATACTGAACTTGTTTCAGTATAATATTAATTAAATCCCAAGCAAAATTACTTGGGATTTTTATTTAGCTTTATAGCTTAACAAGCACCTTATGAAAACAATTAAACTATTTCTTTTTGCAGCATTAGCAATTGTATTAGTAAACTGTAAATCGCAAGATAAATCTGTTGACAAAACTGAGGTTGGTAAAGTAGAAATCGCAAATAAAAATTACGATTTCAACGAAGAAAAACTTCTTGAACGCATACAGACACTTTCTTCAGATAAATTTGAAGGCAGACTTACTGGGCATAAAGGAAATGCG